>NZ_JAIUHK010000035.1:0-68402 GCF_020165075.1 Mesorhizobium sp. CA4 | reverse complement strand
CCCAATCGAGGATCCTCCTGTCTTCGGCCTCGCGCGCCAGCTTCAGGGCCGGCAAGGCGCGATAGAGCATGGCGGCGGTGTTCGAAGGCGCGTCGCCCTCGCCGGTGAAGCGCTTCATCCAGACGCGGTCGACGGCGAGCAGGTGGTTGAGCGTGCCGAGCATCGAGCCGAAGACGGCGCCGACGTCGCGACCGAGTTCGTCTTCGCCAAGATCCGCGGCGGCATCATAGATGCGCGTATTGGCCCATTGATTGTAAGCCGCAAACATCATGAAATGCTGTTTCATTTTTCCATCCGGCTCACAACGAATCCCGGCTCTTCGTAACCCGCAGGAACCGTAATGACCATTCTGTTCTATGACCTCGTCGGCCACGACACCGAACGCCCGTTCAGCCCGCATTGCTGGAAGACGAAGATGGCGCTGGCCCACAAGGGGCTCGCCGCGACCAAGATGCCGACGCGCTTCCTCGAAGTGCCCAAGGTGGAGGGCGGCGTATCGAAGACGGTGCCGGTGATCCGCGACGGCGAGCGGGTCGTGGTCGATTCCTTCGCCATCGCGCTCTATCTCGACGAGGCCTATCCCGAGCGGCCGACGCTGTTTGCCGGCGAAGGCGGCAAGGCGATGGCGCGCTTCATCGAGCGCTGGTCGCAGCTCACCATCCACCCTTATGTCGCAACCGTGGCGCTCACCGACCTGCACGGGATGCAGGACGAGACGAACGGCCGCTATTTCCGCGAGGACCGCGAGAAGCGCTACGGCAAGCGGCTGGAAGAGGTGGTGGCCGGCCGCGACGCAGGGCTCGCCGGCTTCCGCGCCTCGCTGGAGCCGCTGCGCTCGATGCTCACCTACCAGCCCTTCATCGGCGGAGCCTTGCCGCTGTTTGCCGATTATATCGTCTTCGGCGCGCTGCAATGGGCGCGCATCGCCTCGCCCTACCGGCTGCTCGACGACAGCGACAGCGTGGCCCAATGGTTCGAGCGCTGCCTCGACCTGCATGGCGGGATCGGCCGGCAGGTCGCGGCCGCGGCGTGAACGGCGCGAGCACCGGACTGCCATGTTGCGCTATGAGATGAAGGCCGAGATCTGGGTCTACCCGGGCAAGGGCGGTTGGCATTTCGTGACGCTGCCGACGGATGTCGCGGCGCGCATAAAGGCGACGATGGCGGGACTGGCGCGCCCTTGGGGCTCGCTCGGCATCACCGCGATGATCGGCGCCACCAGGTGGCAAACATCGCTCTTCCCCGACAAGGCCTCAGGCAGCCTGCTGTTGCCGGTCAAGGCCCCGGTGCGCCAGCGCGAAGGTCTCAAAGCGGGGGACTCGCCGACACTGACCATTGAGGTCGAGCTTTAGATCAGGATGGCGTTTCGTTGAATCGCCATCCTGATCTAACTCTTTGTTGGAGCATATCTTCTCCGAAAACTGGTTCCCGCTTTTCGGATCATGCTTTAGCATCTACTTTGACGCGCCCTTGTCGCGCGTGTCGTCATTCGGCGCATTGCCGTCGGCCAGCCTCACGCAGATCGGATCGCCCTCACCCATGCGCACGCATTGCCATTCCGGACCGAAGCCGAAATTCTGCTCTGCGCGCTGTGGGAAGAACAGCAGGGCGAAGGCGGCCACGGCAAGAACCACGGCCATGAAGACAATGCCCGCCATGTCGCCGCGTCTGAGGTAGGGCCAGTTCATCGCCTCAGCTCCAAACCTGCGTCGAGCGCGTTCGCAGCCGTCTAATTATCCCGCAAACCGCTCGTCTTGGCCAGAAGCGGCCTCCCCTTGGCAAGCCGCCGAGCGGCTTGTATAGAGCCCGCCACTCCAATTTCCATTCCCAGAACAAGGACGACCTTATGGCGATCGAACGCACCTTCTCCATGATCAAGCCGGACGCGACCAGGCGCAACTTGACGGGCGCCATCACCAAGATGCTGGAAGACGCTGGCCTGCGCGTCGTCGCATCGCGCCGCGTGTGGATGAGCCGCCGCGAGGCGGAAGGGTTCTACGCTGTCCACAAGGATCGCCCGTTCTTCGGCGAGCTGGTGGAATTCATGTCGTCGGCGCCGACCATCGTGCAGGTGCTGGAGGGCGAGAACGCCATCGCCAAGAACCGCGAAGTGATGGGCGCCACCAACCCGGCCAATGCCGCCGAGGGCACCATCCGCAAGGTACATGCACTGTCGATCGGCGAGAATTCGGTGCATGGCTCGGATGCGCCGGAGACCGCCGCACAGGAGATCAAATACTGGTTCTCGGATACCGAGATCGTCGGCTGAGGCGCAAGCTCGAGTTTCACGGAACGGCCCGCTCCAGCGGGCCGTTTTTATTTTGAGACGGGTGGTCACATCCGCCGCCTGCCCTAGGTTCAGCGAAAATTGGCAACAAAGTAGCGCTGGGCGTCGGCGGCTGTGAGCCGCGCTTCCGCCGAACCGAGAGAGCGAAGCATGATCAAGCCTCATGTTTCTGAAAGTGGCCTTGCTTATCCGGATGACCTCGCTTTGTTGAAGCGTATCTATGACGAGGTCTGCGAGGAGCGCGGCATCGTCATAGGCAGTTCCGAGGCGTCGGACTTGGCGATAGAGGCCATGAAACTCTTTTCCGCCGGTATCTTCGACGAAAGGACGATCGGCCGCCGGCTTCGTGGCGGCTGATGGGAGATGGCGGGTTCAGTCGCCGTCCCCGTAACGGATGACCTCGACCTTCTCCCTGGTGATCAGGCAGCTCTTTGTCCTGGTCAGCGCTTTGATCTCCGGGATCAGCACATCGATCTTCTCCGGCGCGTCGACGATCTCGACGACGATTGGCAGATCCTGCGACAGGCGCAGGATCTTGGCGGTGTGAAGCACGCTCGAACGGCCGAAGCCGAGCGGACCTCTCAGCACCGTGGCGCCGGCCATGCCGGCCTCGCGCGCCTTGATGACGATGGCCTCGTGCAGCGGCTTGCCGTCAGCAGCCCTGTCGTCCTCGCCGAAGAAGATCCTGAGCAGCGCGCATTGCACGGGAAGTTCCATGTCCTCCTCCTTTGTTACCCGGCGACCGGCAAGCGGTTGAGCCTGGACGCCATGAGATAGCCCAGCCACGCGGCGGCGAGCGACAGGCCGACCACACTGATGAGATAGATCGCGGCCAGCCGCCAGTCGCCCTCGAACAGCAGGATGAAGGTGTCGAGGCTCATCGCCGAGAACGTGGTGAGCCCGCCGCAGAAGCCGGCCATGACGAAATTGCGCCAGGCCTGCCCGACCATCAGGCGGCCGTCCGGCCCGGTCAGCGTGGCGAAGGCCATGATGACCCAGGAGCCGACGACATTGACGAAAGCGGTCGACCAAAGCGCGTTGAGGCCGAGCAGCGAGACGAAGACATAGCCCGACAGGAAGCGCGTCAGCGAGCCGATCGCCGCGCCGCAGCCGACCGCCAGATAAAGCCGCATTGCCATCCGTCTGTCCACCATCGCTCAGCCCGCAGCTCCGGTGGTTGAAGCAACCACCCATACTACCGCCCAGAAGCCGAGGGCGACGAACAGCACGCAAAGAGCCGACGACGCGACGACGTTGAAGGCGGCGAGCCGCCCCTCGCCTTCGAGCGCCAGGTTGAGCGTCTGCAGGCAGAAGGACGACACCGTGGTGTAGCCGCCGAACAGGCCGACGACGATCAGGTCGCGCACGAGACCACTGGCGAAGATGCCGCCGACCGAGCGCGCCGCGCCGGCGAAGGCGCCGATGGCAAGGGCGCCGGAAAAATTAACCACCAGCGTGCCCCAGGGGAAGGTCTCGCCAATGCGGCGGCCGACCACGCCGGACAGGAAAAAGCGGGAAATGCCGCCAAGGAAACCGCCGATCAGGACCAGGGCGCAAGCCGCAAGGGTCATCGTTTTCAATGCCTTTCCAACGCGATTCCAAACCGGAATCACTTCACGAAATCAGGCATGATATGAGCGGGAAAACAAATCCTGCCGCGCAAGAGCACGCCTGGCAGGAGTCATCAGCCACAAGGGCGGTTTCGGGGAACCCCATCCCCATTTTCAAGGGAGGCTAGGCGGTTGCAGCGGCGCGGTCAATTGCGACGTGCTTGAATGACAGACAGAACCGTTGAGGCGGCCCGGCATGCCAGAGCGGTTCACCATTTCCTGGAAACGGCGAACCGCTCTATCCCTTTGTTTCACGCAATTCCGGAACGAAAACCGCGTCCCAATTTTCCTGGAATTGCTCTAAAAACCCGCCGGCCCCCGGCGGGCAGGCGTCATTTGGCTTGACGGTCTTTCACATTCGCATGGGCGTTCGCCGCCTCGGTATCGGTGGACGGCGTCTTCGTCTCCTCGCCGGTGAACGGACTGCCCTGTCCAGGCGCAAGGTCACCGCTGTGGCCGGCCTTGTTGGTCTGGAAAGGCTGGCTGTCGGGGCTGAGGCCATGCTGCGTGGCGTTGAACAGATGATCGTCCGCCCTGGCAAAACCGGCGAAGGCGATCAGCGATATGCTTGTGACTGCGAGAAAGAGCGTGTGCCTTTTCATATCTGGTCTCCTCTGAGTGCCAGATCGATCCGCGCATTCGGTCTGGCGGTTTAAGTGAAGGGACATTGTCCCGTTGCCTGCCCGCCATCTGCGTAAGTCAACGCCTGGCGTCGCCGGTTTATTCCGGCGAACACGGTTTCGAGGCTGAAAAGTCGCGCGATCAGGCGTCAGCGCGCCATTTTCAGCAAAACCGTCTGCGGCCTGCCCGCCAGCGGATCGAGCTGTTGGCTCGTACCGGTGGTGAACATCAGCCGTTCGCCGACCGTGATGCGCGCCTGCAGCGCGTAGGTTCGGCCCTTCTGGACCGCCTTGGGATCGAAACCGATGTCGAACTTGATCGGCACCTGGCCGGTGGGCGCTATCCTGCGCCTAGCGATCACGGTTGGCGCATCGGCCAACGAGACATCGGCAAGCTCGACCACGAGCACGGCATCGGGCGGCAGAGCGATGCGCTCGCGGTAGGTCACCTCGCCCGCGATCGTCCTTTCGCCGGCCTTGGTCAATTCCGGCACGGCAAGCACGCCGACGACCAGCGGCACCAGCCCGAAGATGAAGAATTCCGCGATGCGGTCCAGCATGAGATTGCTCCCGCCAAGCAAATCAAACCGCCCGGCAGGCTTGGGAAGGATTGCGGTCGTTCGATGGCCGAACGGGATTTTTAGTCGCTGTGTTTCTTCCAGCGGTCCGCCGCTTGATCGTCGGCTTCCTTGGCCTCGACCCAACCGCCCTCGGAGCCGTCGGCGCGGTGTTCCTTCTTCCAGAAGGGCGCGCGCGACTTCAGATAGTCCATCAGGAAATTCGCCGCCTCGAAGGCCGCCTGACGGTGCGACGAGGCCGCGACCACCAGCACGATGTTCTCGCCCGGCGCTATCTTTCCATGGCGATGGATGACGGTGAGCCCCTGCAGCGGCCAGCGCTCGACGGCCTCGGCGGCGATGCGTCCGATCTCGGCTTCCGCCATGCCGGGATAGTGCTCGAGCTCGAGCGCCGAGAGCGCACCCTGCTCGTCACGGCAAAGGCCGGAGAAGGTGACCACGGCGCCGATATCGGCGCGCCCCTTGGTCAGGCAGGCGATCTCGGCGGCGACGTCGAAATCCTCGCGCTGGATGCGGATGGCGGGCACGACGGCGCCTGCCATCTCAGCCCCCGGTCATCGGCGGAAACAGCGCGATCTCGCGCGCGCCCGCAATCTTCTCGCCGTGGCCGACATGTTCCTGATTGATGGCGACTCGGATGACGTCGGGGTATTGCAGCGCGTTCTCATATTCCTCGCCGCGCGACTTCAGCCAGCGCAGCAGATCGGCGACCGTCTCGATGCCGGAAGGCAAGTCGACGTCCTCTTCCGGCTTGCCGATCCGTTCGCGCACCCAGGCGAAATAGATGAGCTTCGTCGACATCTCACTCGTCCATGATGTGCTTGAGGCCGGCGCGGAAATAGTCGTAGCCGGTGTAGAGCGTAACGAGCGCCGCGACCCACAGCAGCACCAGGCCGATCTGGGTGGTCAGCGGAAAGATCTTGTCGCCGGCCGGGCCGACCAGCAGGAAGGCGATGGCGACCATCTGGATGGTAGTCTTCCATTTGGCGAGCTGGGTCACCGGCACCGACACTTTCAAGGCAGCCAGATATTCGCGCAGGCCCGAGACCAGGATCTCGCGGCACAGGATGATGATTGCCGCCCACAGCGACCAGCCGGCGATACCGCCATGGCGGTCGGTGTCGGCGGCAAGCAGGAGCAGGCAGGTTGCGACCAGCAATTTGTCGGCGATCGGGTCGAGCATCTTGCCGATGTTGGAGGTCTGCTGCCACGCGCGCGCGAAATAACCATCGAAGTAATCGGTGATGGAGGCAAGCAGGAAAATGACCAGCGCCGACCAGCGGGCGAAGTCGGACGACTTCAGATGTCCTTCAAGAAAAAAGCACAGCACGACCAACGGCACCGCGACGATGCGGGCATAGGTGAGGATGTTCGGCAGGTTGAACGCGCGTTGTGCCATGTCGTCTCGGGAAATCTCCTCCGCCAGACGTACTCAAATCAGAAGCCAGTGTAGGGGGTCAACAGGCGAGATTCGATTGACCAGGGGAAAATGGCGTGAGGGCCGGGCGTGAGGCACCTCTCTGCGCTCCCGGTATTTCCCCCTAGACGCGGAGGATCGGCAGCTTCGATGTCGGCCTTTCTTGCAACGTTGGGGTTGGCGAAGCCATGGCAACTTCGTCATCCAGGGGTGGAGCGGGAGCGAAGCGGATGCTCCAAGGTATGGCACACCTCACCACACGGACGCCTTGGTCAACCTTCCGTGCGCGCGACCAGTCCTCAGCTCTCGTGGAAGTGATTGTAGACCAGTTTCGCCACATGCTCGGAAATGCCGTCGACCTTGACCAGGTCCTCGACCGCGGCGCGGCTGACCGCCTTGGCTGTGCCGAAGGCATGGAGCAGCGCGCGCTTGCGGCCGGGGCCGATGCCGGCGATCTCGTCGAGCGGGCTCTTCACCATCTCCTTCTTGCGGCGGGCGCGGTGCGAGCCGATGGCGAAACGGTGCACCTCGTCGCGCAGGCGCTGGACGAAATAGAGCACCGGGTCGCGCACCGGCAGCATGAAGCTTTCCCTGCCCTTGACGAAGAAACGCTCGCGACCGGCATCGCGGTCCTGGCCCTTGGCGATGCCTATCGCCACGACACGATCCTCGACGCCGAGATCGGCCAGGATCTGGCGCACCGCCGTCATCTGGCCCTGGCCGCCGTCGATCAGGATGACGTCGGGCCAGGCTGGGAAGCCGCCATTGCCGGCGACCAGGTCTTCCTCGCCGGTCTCGTCCTGCGCGGTGGCACGGGGCTGCTCGTCGCCATGCTCCTTGAGCAGCCGCGAAAAGCGCCGCTGCATCACCTCGCGCATCATGCCGAAATCGTCGCCCGGCGTGATCTCGGTCGAGCGGATATTGAATTTGCGGTACTGGTTCTTCACGAAACCTTCCGGTCCGGCGACAACCATGGCGCCGACCGCGTTGGTGCCCATGATGTGCGAGTTGTCGTAGACTTCGATGCGCACCGGCGGCTTTTCCAGGCCGAAGGTCTCCGCAAAACCCTTGAGCAGGCGGGCCTGGGTCGATGTCTCAGCCAGCCTGCGGCCGAGCGCCTCGCGCGCATTTTGCAGCGCGTGATCCGTCAGGTCCTTCTTCTCGCCGCGCTGCGGCACCGAAATCGTAATCTTGCGGCCCGCATGGGTGGAAAGCGCCTCGGCGAGCAGTTCCTGCTCCTGCGCAGTCTGTGACAGAAGCAGCGTGCGCGCCGGCAGCTTGTCGTCATAGAATTGCGCCAGGAACGAGCCCAGCACCTCGGCCGGCTCCAGCGCCGGATCGGCCTTGGGGAAATAGGCGCGGTTGCCCCAGTTCTGGCCGGTGCGGAAGAAGAACACCTGGATGCAGGTCTGGCCGCCTTCCTGGTGGATGGCGAAGACGTCGGCCTCCTCGATCGTCTGTGGGTTGATGCCCTGATGCGCCTGCACATGCGAGAGCGCCGCAAGGCGGTCTCGATAGATGGCGGCGCGCTCGAAATCGAGTTCTTCCGCCGCCTGCTGCATGGCGGCCGAGATCTCGGTCTTCACCTTCTGGCTTCGGCCGGAAAGGAAATCCTTGGCCTCGGCGACGAGCTCGGCATAGCCCTCATGCGAGATCTCGCCGGTGCAGGGACCGGCGCAGCGCTTGATCTGAAAGAGCAGGCAAGGCCGCGTGCGGTTCTCGTAGAAGGAGTTGGTGCAGCTTCTGAGCAGAAAGGCGCGCTGCAGCGAATTGATGGTGCGGCCGACGGCGCCGGCGGAAGCGAAGGGACCGAAATAGTCGCCCTTGCGCGAGCGCGCGCCGCGATGCTTGTAGATGCCGGGCGAGACATGGTCGCCGGTGAGCAAGATGTAGGGGAAGGACTTGTCGTCCCGCATCAGCACGTTGAAGCGGGGCCTCAGCCGCTTGATGAGGTTGGCCTCGAGCAGCAGCGCCTCGATCTCGGTGCGGGTGACGACGAATTCCATCGTCGCCGTCTCGCGCACCATGCGGCCGATGCGGGCGGTGTGGAAGCGCCCCTGCGCGTAGTTGGTGACGCGCTTCTTCAAGCTGCGCGCCTTGCCGACATAGAGCACGTCGCCGGCGGCGTTCATCATGCGATAGACGCCGGGCTGGTTGGGCAGCCGCTTGACCAAGGTCTGGATCACCTCGGCGCCGACCATGCCGTCGGCGTCGCCGGCATGCGGCGTCCAGTCGATGGCCGTGAAGGCGACTTCGGGGCCGGTCGGGATCGACTCCGGTTCGACGATCTCCTCCGTCGCCTCGTCCTCGATGTCGAGATCGACATCGGGAGGCAGATCGTCGGCGGCGCCGTTTCTCTTATGTCTTTGGACTGCGGGACTCATTCCATCATGCCTGTCACATCCGGCGTCTGCCACGCAAGATGCTGGCCGCCGTCGAGCGCGATCATCTGGCCTGTCACCGAGCGCGCCTGCCAGAGATAGCGGATCGTGGCGCCGAATTCGGGCAATTGCGGGCCGCGCCTCAGGATCAGGCCCTCGACCTGGCTCTCGAAATCATCGTCGTCCTGGCGCTTGTTCTTCAGGGTCGGCCCGGGGCCTATGGCGTTGACGCGAATGCGCGGCCCGAGCGCCTGCGCCAGCATCTGCGTTTGCGTCCACAGCGCCGATTTCGACAGCGCATAGGAGAGATAGCGCGGCGTCGGCCGCCAGACGCGCTGGTCGATGATGTTGACGATCAGCCCCTCCTCGCCTTGCGGCAGCGCGCGGGCAAAGGTCTGCGCCAAAAGCGCCGGCGCCTTCACATGGATGGCGAAGTGGCGATCCCAGGCCTGCCAGTCGAAATCCTCCACCCGGTCATCGACGAACAAGGATGCATTGTTGACCAGCAGCGTGACAGGGCCGAGCGCGGCCTCGGACCTGCCGACAAGATCGCCGACGGCTTCCATATCGGTGAGGTCGGCGGCGACTGCGGCGGCACGACCGCCCTCGCCCGCGATCTTCTTCGCCAGCGCCTCGGCCTCGTCGCTTGACCGGTTGGCATGGATGGCGACGGCGAAGCCATTGGCGGCCAGATCCTCGACGATCGCCTTGCCGATCCGCCTTGCTCCACCCGTCACCAGCGCGACGGCTGTGGCTTGTCTCATGGTGTCAATCCTCAAACGGCCTCACGATTCCGGGAAGCCGGCACAATGTGACGGGCCAAGCGTTAAATGCCATTTCCACCTGGGGCAGGAATGTGGCGAAGCGGCCCGGATGCATTTGCGCCCCGCTTGAAATGGGGCACCGTCCATGGCAATATATGTCGCTGGACCCCTTGAACCAAGCGGCGTGCAGCGCAACATGATTAGCCTGCTGACATTCGCTGTTGCGAAGATGCAACGTCACCTTTCGGCCTTATTCGTGCCTGGGAATGACCCAAGTTCAGGTTCGCTTCAGCCGCATTTCAGCACGACATTTGGAACCGTTGAGCGCCGAGCCCGTTTATCCCCCCGGACGGGCCGGGGCGTTTCATGGACAAAAAAAGCCTAAGTGTCTTGTGGCTTAAGGAGAGTATAACAATGAAGACCAATCTCAAATTCGCGCCGCTTGCCGCTGCGCTCGGGCTGTTCGCCTTTGGTGGTACCGCCTTTGCAGCCGACGTCGTTTCCGAAGAGCCGCCGGCTCCCGCTCCGGTTGCCGAGCTTCCAGTCGCTTCCTGGGCTGGCCCCTATGCCGGTATCAGCCTCGGCTACGGCTTCAGCGGCCATGCCGATGCTCGTGACGCCGGCGTCAATGTGAAGACCAAGGGCTTCATCGGCGGCGTGTTCGGCGGCTACAACTGGCAGCAGGAGAACTTCGTCTATGGCGCTGAAGCCGATCTCGGCTACAACGGCGTCAAGGGCGACAGCGCCGGCATCAATGCCAAGGGCGGCCTCGAAGGCTCGCTGCGCGCTCGCCTCGGCTATGCCGTGACCCCGGAAATCCTGCTTTATGGCACCGGCGGTCTCGCCGCCAAGAACCAGAAGATCACGGATAGCTTCACCGCCACCGACGAGAGCAAGGCAATGCTCGGCTGGACGGCTGGTGTCGGCACCGACATCAAGATCACGGACAACGTGTTCGGCCGCGTCGAGTACCGCTACACCGACTACGGCGACAAGGACTTCGGCGCCCTCGGCAACGTCAAGTCGAAGGACAACCGCGTCACGTTCGGCGTCGGTATGAAGTTCTAAGTCGTAGAAGCCACGACACGGAAAAGCCGGGCCTTGCGCCCGGCTTTTTTTGTGTCCGCGAGATCAACAAGAGTTGCGCTCTCAGTTGGTCCTCATTTCGACCCCTTCGCCGGTCTGGCCTTTGCCTTCGGCGGCAGCGTCTCGACGAAGGCCAAGGCGCGGTCGAGCCACCCGCCGAGATCGGCATCGGTCGTCGTGCCTTCCGGCGCGACGCGGATATAGCCTTGCATCGGGCGCCCGCCCATCTCCATCGTGCTCGCATGAGGCAGTGCTGCGGCAGCCGCATGCGCGTCCTTGCCGACGCGCACCAGAAGCCCGCGCTTCGAGGTGCCGATCAGCATGTTGCCGTCGACCATGAAACAGGTGCCGCCGAACATCTTCTGCTCGGTGAAGGCACGCCGGCCGAGGGCGGCACGAAGGCGCTCGACCATAGGGTCGGGCGCGGCGCTGGTTGAGGGTTTTGCCATGTCACCACTTCCGCTTGGGTGAATGTCAGGCAAGCATGGAAGCGGGCGGCGTTCAAGCTGCTAGTCTCACCTTGAGGAGGGAGATCACCTAATCCTCACCCCGGCACGCTGCCTTTCAATTCCGGAAACTTCTCATCAAACCTCGCGGCCCAGCGCACGAGCCGGCCGCGGCCCTTCTCCCATTGGCCCGAAAAGCGCAGCGCGAGATAGCCAAGGGTTGCACGCAGCGCCATGTGGCCGGCGGTGATCTTCTTCGGCAGCTTCGGCGGGCTGGCGTTGATGAGGTCGAGCGCAGTGGTGATCTTCGTCCATTGCCGGTCGAGCCAGGGCTGATAGACCATCGCATCCGGCCGGGTGCGCCGCTCATAGACCATCGACAGCGCGCAGTCGCAAATGCCGTCGGCAAGCGCCTCCAGAACCTCCGCATCGAGGCGCTTGTCCGGGTTGCGCGGGAACAGCGCGTTCTTCGACAGGCGGTTGAGATGCTGGGTGATGGCGCGGCTGTCATAAATCGAGCGGCCGTCCTCTAGCACCAGCACCGGGATTTTGCCGAGCGGATTGGCCGAGATCAGCTCGGCGGGTTTGTCCTCCGTCTTGACCGGCACGAGATCGATGGCGATGCCGGCATAGGCGGCCGCCATGCGGACCTTCGAGCTGTAGGGGGACGTGGAAGCATAGAGCAGTTTCGGCATGATCGGGTTCCCAGTTGTTTGCGGCACTGTTGACCGATCAGGGTCCGGCGGGCAACGGCCAGCCGGCCGATCCGGCTTAGCCAATGCATCTTGCCGGCGCGGCCACCTGAAAAGAAAAAGCTCCCGGAAGTTTTGCTGGCCGCAAAATTTCCGAGAGCTTTAGGAGGAGCGTCCGCTCCGACTCCGCTTGCCTTGATACCGGATTGGCGAGAGGGGTGCCTAAGCGGCACCCGCCCTCACCCGTTGCGGCAGCCAAGCGAAGTTATGCGATTACTTCTTGGCGGCCGGCTTCTTCGCCGGAGCTGCCTTCTTCACAGCGGCCGGCGCCTTGGCGGCGGCTGCCTTCATCGGAGCCTTGGCGGCGGGCTTGGCCGCGGCCTTCGCTGCCGGCTTCTTGGCGGCGGCGGGCTTGGCTGCTGCCTTCGCTGCCGGCTTGGGCGCTGCCTTGGCGGCGGGCTTTGCCGCGGCCTTCGCGGCCGGCTTGGCCGCGGGCTTCGCTGCCGCCTTGGCCGGAGCCTTGGCGGCCGCCTTCGGCGCCGCTGCCTTCTTCACTGCTGCAGGTTTCGCGGCAGCCTTAGCTACCGGCTTCTTTGCCGGCGCTTTCGCCGCCGGCGCCTTGGTTGTCGTCTTTGCCATGCGATGCCCCTTGCGTTTTGCCGATGGTCGTGAGTGACCCGGCGTGTCTATGCATATCTGACTCGCGACTGTCTAGCCAGCGAAGCAACACAATGATTTTCAGTTATTGAATTTTGGTTACACGAAACGCGTCGGTTTAAAAATTGTGAGCGAATCTGTCACTTTCCAAGTGACGGCCCGCCGCACAGATTTTCGAGCGGCTTCTATCCCCCGATCATCCATCCATCCGCGGCGTAAGCTTGTATCACAATGTGAGCAGAGTGCTCGCAATAGAGAACACGCCGCCGAACGCCGGCTTCATCTTGTCCAGCGAAAACATCTACAGATGAATCGGCCAGGTAAGACGATCAAAGCTTAGGCGTTTGAAAGTGAGCTTCAAGCTCATATTCAAGTGTCGCCGTCAATCTCCGCCGGCTCGCGTTCATCCTGCAGGCGGCGCGGCCGGCTCGAAGCGATGCAGATGAACGGCGTAGGTGTCCCAAGGCGACGAGACCGCGATCTCGGCCAGCATGCGGCCGATCTCGCCGCGATGGTAGCTGCCGTGCAGGACGACATGGGTCAGCACTTCCTGCCTCGTCATGCAGCCCTCGTCGCCATCGGTGAAGGTGAAGGCGACCGGGTCGCCAAGCTCTTGCTCCGAAGCGGTTTCGAGACAGTCGAGATACCAGCCGTCGACCTCGGCCAGGGCGGTGCGCAATGCGCGCGGCTCGGGCGTGTCCGGCGTATTGTCGCTCGCATAACCATGGGCAACGCCCTTCAGATGCGCGGCAAAAATCCGCGACACGACATGGATATGGTTCATCAGACGGATCGCGGCGTGGCGTATCCCAGGATCGCTCGAGGGATCCATTCTGGCAAGCTTCTCGACCAGCTCATCATTCGCCCAGGCCTGGTGGGCGAGTATGCCCTTCAGCAAGGTCTTGGCACTCATCTTTGCGCCCCCATTTGCGTTAGTGAAATGAATGTGAGTATCCTGTTTATATTCTCGGGAGACGGGCCAGCATGTCTACTCGCATTGCAAAGCCGGCCGCACGCATGCGCAAGCAGCCGCGCCAGGCGCGTTCGATCGCGACCGTCGAGGCGATCATCGAAGCCGGCGCTCACGTTCTGAGCGAGCTCGGCTGGGCGGGCTTCTCCACCAACAAGGTGGCGGAGACCGCCGGCGTCAGCATCGGCTCGCTCTATCAATATTTCCCCGACAAGCTCGCTCTGGTCGAAGCGATCCGGCGCCGTCACTTCGATCATGTGCTGTCGGTCATTCGCGAAGCGGCGGCGGAGGAGAAGCCGCTCAAGCAATTCGCGCGCGAATTGGTGCGCGGCATGATCGGCGCGCACTCGATCCATCCGACGCTGCACCAGGTGCTGCTCGACGAGGCGCCCGGCGACCGCGGCTCACGCGCCGCGCATGCCTCGTTCCAGGCGCGCTATCTCGAACATTACACGGCGGCCGTCGCGCAGTATCGCAAGCGCCGCAAGGATACCGAGACGATGGCGCGCGTGCTCTCCTCGGCGGTCGAAGGCGTGATCCACAACGCGGCGCGGCGCAACATGCTCGACGCTCCGGAATTGCAGAAGCAGCTGGTCGAACTGATCGAGGCTTACGTATCGGGCCGCGGGGCGGCTTGAGTGAGGGGCAGCGGAGCTGGCTATGAGCGGGAGCTGCTTGCATGGCTGCGGGCGGCGACGACCTCTGAAAGCCAGAAGCCCCGACAGGTCGGCGGGACAGCCCCCCCTCTGTCCTGCCGGACAGAGGGGGGCGCCGTAGCGCGCCTACCTTCACTGCCTATCAGGCAGCAAACCTATCGCAGCACCCGGCAGCGGCCGTTATAGACCAGCCAGCGGTCGAAGCCCGAGACGCAGAATTCCACATTGTCGCCGATCGAGGCAAAGCCCTGGCCTTCCTCGATCAGGTAGAAAATCGAGCGGTCGCGGCCATCCGACAGGTTGACGGTAGCGCGGCAATAGTGGCGGCCGATCGGCCACTCGTCGCTCGCCGGCTCGTAGCGATGCTGACGGATGTTGCGGAAATCAGTGATCGCGACCTGCGGCAGATGCGGCACATGATGCACCTGGTAAGAGAAGCGGTCGGTGATCTTGTTCAGCACCCAAGCCTCGCCGCAGACGCTGCCGTCATCCTCGGTGTAGACGGACAGGTCGGCGGCATGCGCCGCCTGGCTGAAGCCCAGCGGAGCGGCAAAGGGAGTGGACAGCGCTACCAGCGCGGCAAGGGCGGAATGAGCGAAGCGAGTCATGACAGCCTCTCAAGGTCGGTTCCGCGCACTGTGCGGATTCGCTTGGCGGCGGTCAAGCGGTTGCGAAAACAATGGTTTCCGCAAAACTTCGTTCCCGCATCGCCAGATCATTGGGTTGTATGGAGATTCAGGTCATGCCGGCATCGCCTGAATCTCCATACAACCTAAAACGTGCCGGCAAGCAGCAGCCCGCCGATGACGGCGATGTTGATCAGGAACGCATTGCGCAGCACCTGGCGCTCCGGTTCCTCGCTCGCCCAAAAACGCAGCAGCATGAGGTTCGTCGCCAGCGTGAAGAGGATCAGCGCGCCGGCGGCGAAGGGCCGGGCCATGCCAATGGCAAGCAGGAAACCCGCAATGATCTCGACCGCCGAACCGGCGGCCAGCATCGAGGCCGGGGCCGGAAATTTCTGGGCGGCCAGATAGTCGCGCATCGCCCCGAATTTCAGGAAATGCTCGATGCCGGCGAAGATGAAGACGCCGCCGATGAGGAGCGCGCCAAGCGCTTGAATGACTTGAAAAGGCATGGCGGCCTCCTCTCGACGGCATGTTTTGCTGCGTTCAGTCCTCGGGGACGAAGGCCGGATTGTAGACGACCTCCCACAGGTGATCGTCGGGATCCTGGAAGTAGCCGGCATATCCGCCCCAGAAGGTCTTTTGCGCCGGCTTGACCACACGCGCGCCGGCCTTGACGGCCTCGGCCATCACGGCGTCCACCTCGGCCTCGCTGCCGACATTGTGGCCGATGGTCAATTCGGTCGGGCTGCGGCCGCTTTGCGGCACCGTGGCATCCCAGGCGATGTTGGCGCGCTCGTAGATCGCGAATTTCAGGCCGCCGGCGAGCTCGAAGAAGGCGACGGCGCCATGCTCGAATTCGCGGCCGATGATGCCTTCGGTCGGCAGGCCGAGGCCGTCGCGATAGAATTTGAGGGAGACTTCCAGATCGTCGACGCCGAGGGTCAATACGGTGATGCGAGCTTTCATTTCTCTCACTCCTTTCTATATTCGTGACCACAGTCGCAAACGGATGCGGCCTGATGCGAGCGCGTGAAGCGCCGTGAAGTTCGTCCGTTTTGCCATGGATGACGTGGCCGGCATTGAATATTTCGGTCAAAATGACCGTCACACCGATCCAGCAACTCCCGCTGGAGCAGATCGGAGAGAGAATGGAACCGGTCCTGGCGCAGACCACCGGCTTCTTTCGTGAGCGGCCCGTCGCTGGCGGCCTGGCCGCTGCCTTCTCCGCTGTCTGGGTCCATCGCGTGGACGAGCGCGCCGTTCCACCCATCGTCATCACGCCGGACGCGACCATCGATCTGCAATGGATCGACGGCCGCTTTCGCGTGGCCGGGCCGGACAAGGAGCCGCAGATCGAGCAGCCGGCCGCGGGCGCGGTGATCGTCGGCTTCCGCTTCCGTCCGGGCGCCGCCGCCGGCTGGCTGGGAGTGCCGGCCAGCGAGATCGTCGGCGGACGGCTGGATCTCAGCGAATTGTGGGGCAGGCGTTGCCGCGAGCTTTCCGACCGCATCAGACCGATGCCCAATTTTGCCGATCTGGTTCGTCACCTGGAAGAGGCCATCGGAGCGCGGACGGAAGGACGCAGAGCGCTCGACCCGCAGATGGGCCTGGCCTTCGACGTCATCCACAAAGGTTTGCCGCCGGAAACGCCGCTGGTTCCGTTCCTGCAGCGCCAACTGCATATGAGCGAGCGGACGCTGCGCCGCCGCTTCGAGGACGCCTTCGGCTATGGCCCGAAGACGCTCGACCGCATCCTGCGCTTCCACCGCTTCCGGCGCCTGCAACGGCAGCAGGGCGAAGCCTCGACCGCGCTGCTCGCGATCGAGGCCGGCTATGCCGACCAGGCGCATCTGATCCGCGAAAGCCGGCGACTGACCGGTGTGACGCCTGCCGCGCTGACTTGAGCGAATGCGGGCGCCTTACTCGCCCGCCAGCCAATCGAGCGTCCAGCGCGACGGCTGCCGGACGGCGAGCGCTTTGTGCAGAACCGGAAGCATCTGCTGCAATTCGCTCTCCAGCGTATAGGGCGGATTGACCACCACCAGCCCGCTGCCGTCGAGGCTGGGCTCGTCCGAGGCGGGCCGGATCTCGAAGGCGATGTCGAGCAGCTTCGGAATGCCTGTCGCCTTCAGCGCCGCCCGGAAGGCCGTCACCGCTTTGCGATCCTTGATCGGGTACCAGAGCGCGTAGATGCCGCCCGGCCAGCGCCGGTGCGCCTTCTGCAGTCCTTCGACGAGCCTCAAGAACTCGCCCTCCTCCTCGAAGGGCGGATCGATGAGGACGAGGCCGCGCTTTTCTTTCGGCGGCAGTTGCGCGCCGAGCGCCAGCCAGCCGTCGAGCTCGATCACCCTTGCCTGGAAATCGCCGGCGAAGACGGATTTCAGCCGCGCGGCATCCTTGGGGTGCAGCTCGATCGCCGTCAGCCGGTCCTGGCTGCGCAGGAGATGGCGCACGATCAGCGGCGAGCCGGGATAGTGCTTGAGGCCGCCGTCGGGATTTTGCGCGCGCACCGCTTCCAGATAGGGCTGAAGCAGCGCCGCCGCCTGCGGCTCGAGCGTGGCCTCGGCCAGCCGGCCGATGCCGCCTTGCCATTCGCCGGTCCTGCCGGCTTCCACCGAGGCGAGATCGTAGCGGCCGATGCCGGCGTGGGTGTCGATGACGCGGAAGGCCTTGTCCTTCTGCTTGAGATATTCGACGAGGCGCGCGAGCACGGCATGCTTGACGACATCGGCGAAATTGCCGGCGTGGTAGGCGTGGCGATAGTTCATGCGCGCTTACCTCCAGAGAGCATGATGTCGACCGAAAACCGCTTCACACTTTTCGGCATCATGCTCGTGGCGAACCGCCGCGGCCCCAGCGCGGCGGTGGCGGCTGCGAATTGGGATTTTTCGCGCCATCGCCGCGGCGCCCGAAGACCAGCGACAGCGCCAGTCCGGCAAGGCCGACGCCCATCAGCGTATAGCCGGCCGGCTGCGCGCGTTCGTCGATCGAGCCGGTGCCGGCGCGCAGGATGAGATCGACCGCGCGCATGTCGATGCCGTCGGCATCGCCCGGGCCGACGGTGAAGACGTAAGATCCAGGCGTGATCCTATCGATGACGCCGGCCTCGTCGCGAAAGATCTTGTCGGGCAGTTGCGGGCTGGTCTGGCGCGGATTGTCGGTGTGGTTGAAAGAGAGCGCTGAGGCCAGCGCCGTGCGGCCGCCATTTGCCGCGGTCAGCGTCAGCACCGTGCGCTGCTGACCTGCGACCCGTTCGGCCCGCGCGGTCAGATCGACCAGCACCCTCACTGGGGCATCGCTTGCAGCAAGCTGCACGGTGACGGGCCGGAAGCGGCCGCCCTCATAGACGCGATACGTGCCGATCGCATGGCCGGAAAAATTGCTCATCGCCCAGGGATAGAAGATGCCGACGGCGGCACCGGCGATGAGGAGAAGGACATAGAGGAAGCGCATTCAGAGCCTTGGTTATTTTCTTCGGCTGGCCGCAATTCTTACGAGCGGTTTTCGTCTCGCGCAGCTTCGCGGACCCGCTCCATCTCGTCCAGAAACATTTCCAGGCCAAGCTCGAAAGTCTTGTCGAAACCGGCGGCGCCGAAATAGGCGCCGGCCTTCATGACACTCGGATAAACGCGCGCCAGCTCCTCGTCGCTGACGGTGGTGACCGCCGAAGGTCCCTTGGCGTAGCCGGCTGTCTCGTCAAGAATCGCGCCCATCAGATAGTAGCCTGCCGCGCGAAACAGACGGGCGCTGAGCTCGCGACCGAAGCCGCCATCCTCGAACAGGCCGATGATGGCGTTCAGCTTCGCGAGGCAGGGCGGCGAGTTCATGCGATAGACAACGATGAAGGGCGCAAAGGCCGGGTGCTCTGTTGCCACACGGCGGAACTCCTGCATGCAAACGCGGGCGCGCTCGCGCCAGGGCAAGCTGTCGTCGGGAATGACGAGGCCGCTCATCTGCCGATCGACCAGCGCCTCATAGAGATGCGCCTGCGAGGGAAAGTGGTGGTAGATGCTCATCGCCTCGCAGCCGAGCCTGGCGGCGAGCTTGCGCATCGAAAAGCCGGGAAGCCCTTCCCGCTCGATCACCTCGAAGGCGGCGTCCTCGATCATCTCGCGGGAGAGTTTTCCGCGGGTTCGCTTTTTTTTGCTCGATGCATCCATGGCGCTTGACAACTTACACTGTAAGGTTCATCTTCCACATACCTTACATCGTAAGGCCAACAAAAGCCAGAGGAGAACATCATGTTGGTCATTCGCATCGTCTCAACCGTGCATTCCTGCCTTCGTTCCGCCTCGCTCATCGCCGCCGCGGGCGTGTTTGCCGCCGTGGTTGGGTCCACGCCTGTCCGGGCCGATGACTATGACGCCGCCGTCAAGGACATCCAGTCGACGATGGGCGGTGTGCCGAGCTTCCTCAAGCAGTTCCCGAAAGCCGGTCTGCCCGGCGCCTGGGCCGAGGTCAAGGCCATCGAGCTCAACGATAAGACGGCGCTGTCGCCGAAGGTGAAGTCGCTGATCTCGCTGGCGGTCGCCGCACAAATCCCCTGCAGCTACTGTATCTGGTCCGACACGCAGGACGCCAAGCGCGCCGGCGCCACCAACGAAGAAATCCAGGAGGCCGTCGCGGTCTCGGCGTTGACCCGCCACTGGAGCACCGTCTTCAACGGTATGCAGGTCGATTTCGCCCAGTTCAAGAAGGACATGGGCGGGGAGTAAGGCTTATCACGGCAAAGCGGGCGGGCGCGACGTGCGCCCGCTTTTTCGCCGCCCCGATCGCTGCTCCAACCAAGCTTGTGGATTCGCCGCCGCCGCTGCTCTATAGGAACAGCGCCTTGAAAAGCCGGCGCTGATCCGACATCGGACCGGCACCGGCCGGGCCGGCATTCGAGAGTTGCCCCTTTGCTGGCCTTCGGATGGCGCTTCCGCCGCAACCGGGCGGCGCGTTGGAGACCTGTTTGAAGCGAGCGATATCGATAACCGTCACTCTGGCGCTGCTGGCATGGCTTGCCAGCGATCAGCGCTGGAAGATGGTCGGCGATGCCTTCGCCTCCATCACGCCCGGCGCCTTTGTGGCGGTCGCGGCGGCGCTGTTCGTCACCTATGTGCTCAGGGCGCTGCGCGTCTGCGACGAGTTCCGCGACGACGTGAACGGCCGCTTCGGCGCCGTACTTCGCGTCATCCTGATCCACAATGCGATGATCAACATCGTGCCGTTCCGCGGCGGCGAGACGGCCTTCCCGATCCTGTTCCGCCAGGTGTTCGGCGTATCGATCATGCGCGCCAGCGCTTCTCTGCTGTGGTTCAGGCTGCAGGACGCCTTTGTCGTCGGCGTGCTGGCCTGCCTCGTCTGGCCGAGCCTGCATCTGGCGCTGCGGGCCGCCGGCATCGCGGCGCTGATCGCCGCCGCATGGTACCTGCCGCGCTGGGCGCGCGCGCCGCACAACTGGACGACGGGCGGCAGGATCGTTTCGAAACTCGGCAAATTGCGCGACATCTTCACCGAGGCGACGGGCCGCTCGCGCTACGGCTGGTGGTGGACGATCGCCAACTGGGCGCTGAAGCTCGGCATGCAGGGCTGGCTGCTCGCCATGCTGCTCAACACCTCGTTCCAGACCGCCTTTCCGGGTGCCGTCGGCGCGGAGGCAGCCGCGATCCTGCCGGTGCAGGGCGTCGCCGGCTTCGGCACCTACGAGGCGGGCGCGGCGGCGGCGCTGCTCTATTCCGGCATCGCCATGAAGGACGGCCTACAGGCGGCGCTCGCGCTGCATCTCTTCATCCTGTGCTCGGCGGTCGCGACCGGTGCGATCGCCTGGCTGTTTCCCTCGAAATCGACGCTGCGGGAAACCCCGGCGGCGGGACCGGCAAGGAAATGACCGCCATGAATGTGCTTCCCATTCCGGCCTTCGGATTGCCCGAGGGCGCGGTCATGCCCGAGCACAAGCTCTCCATAGTCATCCCGATGTACAACGAGGCTGACAATGTCGAGCCGCTGCTTGTCCGCATCCACCAGGCGATGGAGAGCTACAGCCAGCCCTGGGAAGTGGTGCTGGTCGACGACGGCAGCACGGACGCCACGCCCGCCGAGATCCACCGGGTCTCGGCTCAGTACGGGCCGCATGTGCATGGCGTGGAACTGGTGCGCAACTACAAGCAGACCGCCGCCATGCAGGCCGGCCTCGACGCCGCGCGCGGCGACGTCATCGCGACGCTCGACGGCGATCTGCAGAACGATCCGTTCGACATTCCGCGCATGGTCTATCGCCTGCTGACCGAGGATCTCGACCTCGTCGCCGGCTGGCGCAAGGACCGCAAAGAAGGGTTCTGGATGCGCCGCCTGCCCTCGCGCATCGCTAACAGGCTGATCGCGCGCGTCACCGGTGTTAAGCTCAAGGACTATGGCTGCAGCCTGAAGGTGTTCCGTGGCAGCGTCATCCGCAGCGTGCGGCTCTATGGCGAGATGCATCGCTTCATCCCGGCGTGGCTGGCGACAGTGACGACGCCGCGCCGCATCGCCGAGGAGGTGGTGACGCATCACGCGCGCATCCACGGCCAGTCCAAATACGGCATCTCGCGCACTTTCCGCGTGGTGCTGGACCTCGTCTTCATGTTTTTTTTCCTGCGCTACCGCACGCGGCCCGGCCATTTCTTCGGCGGCATTGGCATCGTGCTCGGCGTGCTCGGCTCGCTGATCCTTGCCTATCTCTTTACGATCAAGGTTTTCTGGGGACAGGATATCGGCACGCGGCCGATGCTGATCACCGGCTTCTTCCTGGTGATCGCCGGGTTGCAGGCAGTGACGTCGGGCGTGCTCGCCGAGATGCTGTCGCGCGTCTATCTGGAGGCCAACGGCGCGCTCGCCTATGTGGCGCGGCCGCAGCCCGCGCATGGCGAGGGCGACGGCTGGCATTGGCCGAGCAAGCCGGCGACCGAAAAGGCGAAGCCGCGCCGGAAATAACCTGGTCGGCGCTACAGGCGCATTCCCCCCGCCGCATGAGCTTGGCCCCATCTGGCCAAAAGCGATCGATAGCGACGTTTCCCAAACTCATACGGCACTTGCGGATCACCGCTTATGGAGGAATCCCACCACCGCCTCCATGAACTCCGCCGGGCGCTCGATATTGAGCAGGTGAACGCCGGGCAAAAGCAGAAGCTCGGCACGAGGGATCGCGGCCGCGATCGCCTCGCTGTGGCTTGCCAGCGTCACCTTGTCGTCCTTGCCGCCGATGACCAGCGTCGGGGCGAGGATCAGGGAAATCGGGCGGCGCAGATCGGCGTCGCGGACTGCGGCGAAGCATCCCGCGAGGCCTTGCGGCGACATTGCGAGGATCGCGGCATGGAATTCTTCGACGGTCTCGTTTCGGCCGGCAAGCATCGAGGCCGAGAACCAGTTGCGCATGAACATATCCGCAATGGCCGAGAGGTCGCCGGCTGAAAGCACGTTGCGTATCTGCTCGTCGAAATAGGAGGCCGGCCCGAGATGCGGCGAGGTGTTGGAGAGGATCAGACGCTCGATGCGTTCCGGCGCATGGATGCCCAGCCATTGGCCGACGAAACCGCCGAGCGACAGGCCCAGGAAATGCACGCGGGCAAGTCCGAGGAAATCGAGCAGTTCCAGCACGTCGCGGCCGAGACGGTCGAGCGAATAGGCGCCGGCCGGGGCATCGGAGCCGCCATGGCCACGAAAATCATAGCGCAGCACGCGGAAGGATTTGGCGAGTTCCGGAACCTGGCCGTCCCACATGTGGAACGTCGTGGCAATGGAATTGGAGAGCATCAGCACCGGACGGTCTTCCGGACCATCCAGCCTGTAGGCGATGCTGGCGCCATCGCCCGCCGTGAAGTGAAGTGTGTCGGCCATCTTGGCTCCTCATGCTTTCGGCGCGTTCGCGCGATTTTCGATGAGGCAAAGCTAGGCGTGGCAAATATCGAAGAAATTACTATGATCCGACAATCTATGTAGGATTCTTCGACAATGGATGGCGTGAAGCTTCACGATCTCAGATGTTTCGACGCGGTCGCTACTCAGGGCAGTTTTCAGGCCGCGGCCAAGGCTCTTCACCGGACGCACCCTTCCGTCTTCGCCGCGGTGGCGCGGCTGGAGGAGCAGCTCGGCCTGACGCTGCTCGATCGCGGCGGATATCGGGTGAACCTGACCGAGCAAGGCCGCCTTTTCCACCGTCGCGCACAGTTGGCGTTGCGCGAAGTTGAGCATCTGAAAGACTATGCCGGTCAGCTCGCGAGCGGCGAGGAAACCGTGCTGCGCGTCGTCATGGGCGACGTCTGTCCCCGGCCGAGCATACTCGGCCTGCTCAGCCGCTTCTTCGCCGGGCGGCCGCGCACGCGCCTGCATCTCGACTATGAAGCGATCAGCGGGCCGGTCGAGAGATTGATGGACGGCGAGGCCGATCTCGCCTTCCATCGCGCCAACCCCTCCGACCCTCATCTGGAACGAATCGATCTGTGCGAAGTCGCCTTCGTGCCGGTGGTGGCGCCGGGCTTCCTGCCGTCCGACGTCGGGCATGACGTCACGCCGGAAGCAATGCGACCCTTCACCCAGTGCGTGATCCGCGACACGGCGCGGCGCCCTTCATCGGAGAATTTCTTCGTCATCGACGGCGCGCATTCCTGCTCGGTCCCGGACCATATGATGAAGAAGGAGCTGATCCTGCATGGACTTGCCTGGGCCCACCTGCCGGAATGGCTGATCGGGGATGAGTTGCGTGACGGACGGCTGATCTCGATTGCCGGCCGGCATATTCCCGGCCGCACCGAAACCGTGGCTGCGGTTCGGCGACGCGACAAGCCACACGGACCTGTGGCCGAGGCGCTGTGGCGGCATCTTCGGGATAGCGAAGCGCTTGCGGGCTAAGCCTTGCGCTCCCAGCGCCGATCGGGCGTCTGCTGCCAGTAGGTCACCGCGTGGCCGGCTTCCTTCATCGTCTTCCAATGGCCGCGGGCGGCTTCGAGCTGTGCCGCATCATGGCCGTCGAACAGGAAGACGGCACGCTCGTATCCCGATAGCTCGGGCGGGCTGGCGCCGTCGACGAGGAAACGGATCTGCGCCGCGTTCTGGTTGCCATCGCCGGTAGTGAGCAGGATCGGCTGCTCGGCCGGATAGGCCTCGCGGTCGGTGGCATGCGCCAAGAAAGAATCGTCGCGGAAAGTCCACAGATGCTGGTCGAGCGCGTCGCGCCGCTCTTCCGTGCCGGTCTGCACCACAGCACGCCAGCCACGCTCGAGGCTGCGCTCGAGCAGGCCGGGCAGCGCCTCCTCCAGCGTCGATTCGGTCAAATGGTAAAACAGGATGTCGGCCATCCCCTACCCTTCATAGTGATCGCGCACCAGCCGATCGAGCAGCCTCACGCCGAAACCCGAGCCCCAGGACTGGTTGATCTCGCTCGACGGCGCGCCCATCGCGGTGCCGGCAATGTCGAGATGCGCCCAGGGCGTGTCCTTGACGAAGCGCTGCAGGAACTGAGCGGCGATGATGGCGCCGCCATATCGGCCGCCGATATTCTTCATGTCGGCGTTCTTGGAATCGATCAGCTTGTCGTATTCGGGACCGAGCGGCATTCGCCAGACCCGCTCCTGGCTGGCTTGACCTGCGCCGAACAGCCGGCCGGCGAGCTCGTCATTGTTGGAGAACAGGCCGGCATAATGCTGGCCGAGCGCTACCATGATGGCGCCGGTCAGCGTCGCCAGATTGATCATGAATTTCGGCTTGAAACGGTCGTTGGCGTACCAGAGCGCGTCAGCCAGAACGAGGCGGCCTTCGGCGTCTGTGTTCAAGACTTCGATCGTCTGGCCCGACATCGAGGTGACGATATCGCCGGGGCGCTGGGCATGACCATCGACGGCGTTCTCGACGAGGCCGATGACGCCGACGACATTGGCCTTGGCCTTGCGCGCGGCGAGCGCGTGCATCAGCCCGGTGACTGCGGCCGCTCCGCCCATGTCGCCTTTCATGTCTTCCATGCCCGATGCCGGCTTCATCGAATTGCCGCCGGTGTCGAAGGTGACGCCCTTGCCGATGAAGGCAAGCGGCGCGTCCTTGGCCTTGCCGCCGTTCCAGCGCATCACCGCGATGCGCGCGCCGCGCGGCGAGCCCTGGGCGACGCCGAGCAGCGAGCCCATGCCGAGCTTCTTCATCTCTTTTTCAGCCAGGATCTCGACCTCGACGCCGAGCTGCTCCAGCGCCTTGACGCGCTCGGCGAATTCGACCGGCCCCAGCGCATTGGCCGGTTCGTTGACGAGCTCGCGCGCAAGCAGAACGCCGTCCACCACCGCTTGCTCGCCGGCGAAGGCCTTCTTCGCGGCCGCCGGGTCGGCGCAATGGATGGTTATCTTGGCCGGCTTTGCCGCCTCGGCCTTTTTGGCAGCAGCCCCCTTTGCATTGGCCCCCTTGGTATCAGTTTGCCCGTCTTCCTTGTCCTTCCTGGTCTTGTATTTATCGAAGGAATAGCTGCGCAGCAGGATGCCGGCGGCAAGGCTGGCCGCCTGGCGGCTATCGGGCTGCAGATCGGGCAGATCGAGGACAATGGCCACCTCGGTCGCCTTGCGCAGCGAACTTGCAACGGCGCCGCCGAGCTTCAGCCAGGCATTGTCGTCGAGGTTTGAGACGTTGCCGGAGCCGATCGCCACGAGCCGGTCGGCAGATGTCCCTTCCGGCGCCAGCACCTCGACCGAGCTTGCGAACTTGCCGGAAAAATCGGCGACCGGAAAGGCACGCGTAAGCGCGCCGGCCGGATCGCAGGCCTTCGCCGCCTCGCCGAGCCCGCCGCCGTCGGCGGCGAACAGGAAAACGCTGCCCTTTTTCGGCGCGACGAATTTGGCAAAGGAAATGGAGGGGCTCGGCGTCATCAGGTTCCTGCTTTCGGGGATAGCCGTGGGGTGTCGGCAAGGTTTGGCAAGCGTGCGCGACATTTGGTCGTTTTCAGCCATTTGGCAAGACTTGGCCGAGATCGCTGTCTATATCAGCGTCACAATAGAACAAAGGATTCGCCTCGGCACGGCGTTAGCTTGCTGCCGTAACCTGCTGTTAACCATCGATGTTCTGCATTTCTTATCTATTGGCGCGGAGACTCCGCCGCGCCGGGGCACGCGGCGTGGGCGACAATCCGGAGCGAGCCGCCTATGACCCAGTTGTGCGCGCGTCGCCGGATCACTACTTTGTCGGCGGGCATGATGCCGTTCGGCAAAATCGAGAAAAGCCTTCATGAAGGTCGTTGAACGCTACATCATGCGCCGGGCGCTGACGATGTTCCTCGCCGCGCTGGCCTGGACGCTGGCGATCGTGTGGACGACCCAGGTGCTGGCCAAGATCGACCTCGTCACCGACAACGGCCAATCGGCGCTGACCTTCTTCGAGGTCGCGGCGCTCATCATCCCCTCCATCATCCCGATCGTGGTGCCGTTCGCCCTGGTGGTGGCGGTGGCGCAGACGCTGAGCGCCATGAACACCGATTCGGAGCTGGCCGTGCTCAGCGCTGCGGGCGCCTCGCGCTGGACGATCGCGCGGCCGATCCTGCTGCTCGCGGCTTTTGCTTGCGCCTTCTCCTTCATCGTCGACAACGCGATAGACCCCTATGCCAGGCAGAAGAACCGCCAGCTGGTGGCGGCTTCGCGCGCCGACCTCGTGTCGCTGATCATCCAGGAAGGCACGTTCCGCAAGATCGACGACGGTCTCTACCTGCAAGTCGGCGAACGGCTTCCCGGCAACCGGCTGGGCGGCATCTTCGTCGCCGATTCGCGCGAGGAAGGCGCCAGCCTCACCTACTACGCCAAGACCGGCAGCATCGTCGAAAAGGGCGACGAGAAGGTGCTGATGATGAACGACGGCGTCATCAACCGCAAATCGGTGACCGGCGATCTTTCCGTCATCCGCTTCACCTCTTACGCCTTCGACATGTCGGCCTTCATGTCGGCGGCGAACGACATCACGCTTTTGCCCAAGGACCGCACGACGGCATATCTGCTCAACCCGGATCCCAACGACAAGATGTTCCAGCGCGAACCGGGCAGCTACCGTGCGGAGCTCAACCAGCGCTTCGCCGAATGGTCCTATTCGCTGGTGTTCGCGCTGATCGCGCTTGCGGTGGCGGGCGATGCGCGCTCGCATCGCGAAGCACGCATCAATCCGCTGATCACGGCGATCGCGATCGCGCTTTTCGTGCGATGGCTGGGCTTCTTCGCCGCCGGTAAAGCCGACAAGGTCTGGTACTATGTCTACCTGCTGTATGGCATACCACTCGTCGCCTCCGCCGTTTCGATCTGGTTCATCGTCTCGTCCCGCACCATGGAATTGCCGGTCAGCTGGGCCGACTGGCTGACGGGCCTTGCCAAGCGCGCCGGCGAAAACTGGACGACATTCAAGCTCTGGCTCGCCCGGCGCACTTCGGGCCAGGGAGCCTGACCATGGGCTGGACGCTGGGCCGCTATTTCTTCTTCCGCTACGTCTCGATCACGTTCTGGTTCTTCCTGGGCCTGCTGGCGCTGGTGTTCCTGATCGACTTTACCGAGCTTTCCGGGCGCACGACCGGGCTGCCAGGCTTCACCTACGGCATAGCCTTCGCCATTTCGGCGCTCAGGATGCCGATGATCATGCTGCAGACGGTGCCGTTCGTCGGGCTGTTCTCGGCGATGGCGACGCTGGTGTCGCTCAACCGACGCTATGAGCTGGTCATCGCGCGTTCGGCAGGCGTTTCGGCCTGGCAGTTCCTGTTCCCCTGCTGCGTCGGCGCGCTGATGTTCGGCGTGCTGTCGGTCGCCATCATCAACCCGATCGCCGCGCATGGCTTTTCCTGGTCCGAGCAGATGGAGAACGACCTCAGGGCCGGCAAGTCGAATTCGGTCACGACCAACGTCACGCCGTGGCTCAGGCAAAAGACAGAATCGGGCGACACCATCATCGGCGCCCGCGCCATCCTCAACCAGGGGCTGGAGATGGCGGACGCGGTGTTTTTCATCCTCGGCCCGCAGGGCGACATCGCAGAGCGCAAGGATGCCGCCAGGGCCTTCCTGCGCGACGGTTACTGGGAATTGCAGGACGTCAAGGTCTTCAAGGGAGGCAATATCCAGGCGCTGGCGTCGGACAAGGTGCCGACCAATCTCAAGCCGGAATTCGTACAGGAGCGCCTGGCGCGCCCGGAGACCATCCCCTTCTACGAGCTGCCGCGCAAGATCGAGGTTGCCCGTTCCTTCGGGCTCAAGGCGAACGCCTTCGCCATGCAATTTGATTCGCTTATCGCGTTGCCGTTCCTTCTCGTCGCCATGACGCTGATTGCTGCAACGGTTTCAATGCGATTTGCGCGAATGGGGCAGTCGGCGACGATGATTCTGGGTGGCGTCGTGGCCGGCTTTCTGCTTTATGTCGTTTCGGTACTGGTCAAGGCATTCGGTGTAGCCGGATTCGTGCCTACAGTGGTGGCTGCATGGGTTCCGGTTGTCGTGGCTATGTTCTTTGGGGTGACGTTTCTGCTATACAAGGAAGACGGCTAGTGAGGGAGGCGGTTTTGCGCAGCCATAGGCAGGCTGGTTTGGCACGCCTCTATGGGGCGACCGCTTTGGCATGCCTGTTCGCTTGTGCGGTGCCGACGGCACCCGCGCTGGCGCAGCAGGTTACTGCCAAGCCCGTCCCGTCCGGCACGCAGATGCTGCTGGCCGCCGATACGCTTGTCTATGACAACGACAAGCACACGGTGACGGCTGTCGGCGGCGTGCAGATCGACTATGGCGGCAACAAGCTGGTCGCCCAGCGTGTGGTCTATAATCGCGACACCAAGCGCCTCGTCGCCAGCGGCGCCGTCGAACTGATCAACAGCGACGGCACCAAGGTCAATTCCGACCATATCGACATCACCGACGATTTCGCCGACGGTTTTCTGAACGCGCTGCGCGTCGAGACGATCGACAAGGCTTATTTCGCCGCCGAGAGCGCCGAGCGCATGGGCGGCGTGCTCACCACCTTCCACAATGGCGTCTACACCGCCTGCGAACCTTGCGAGGACAAGCCGGACAAAGCGCCGACCTGGCGCGTCAAGGCGCGAAAGATCATCTGGAACGGCGAGAAGAAGACGGTCCGCTTCGAGAACTCGAATTTCGAATTCTTCGGCTTCCCGCTAGCCTATCTGCCGGCCTTCGAGATCGCCGACCCGACGGTGAAGCGCAAGAGCGGCTTCCTGATCCCCGGCATCGTCTACAACAACCATCTCGGCGTCGGCGTCAAAGTCCCTTATTATTTCGCCCTGTCCCCGACCTATGATCTGACCGTCACCGGCAGCGGCTATACCAAGCAGGGTTTCCTCGGCGAGGCCGAGTGGCGCCAGCGCTTCAACAACGGCCAGTACACGCTGAAGATCGCCGGGATCAACCAGCAGGATCCCGACGCGTTCATCGGCACAGGCAACCGTTACACCGTCGATTCGGGCGAGCCCGGCGATCCGAACAAATTCCGTGGCATGATGGGCACCAAGGGCCAGTTCGCCATCAACGAGCGCTGGGATTTCGGCTGGGACGTGCTGCTGCAGACCGACAAGAATTTCTCGCGCACCTATAACATCGACGGCTATAGCGACCTCGTCCACCAGTCGTCGATCTATCTGACGGGCTTGAGCGACCGCAATTATTTCGACGTTCGGGCCATGCGCTTCGAGGTGCAGGAGGACACGCTTTCCAGCGATCCAACGGCGCGCTCCGCCAAGCAGCCATGGGTGCTGCCGTCGCTCGACTATGCCTATATTCCCGACACGTCGGTGGCCGGCGGCCAGTTGTCGTTCAACGTCAATACTCGCGTCATCAGCCGCAACCGGCTGGACGCCGTGCTGGCCAATCCTAGCGACCCGAATTCGATCAACAATGTCCGCGGCATCGAAGGCGAGTCCAGCCGGCTGAGCGCGGAAGCCGAGTGGAAGCGCACCTTTACCACCGATGGCGGCCTGCAACTGACGCCGTTGCTGGCGTTCCGCGGCGACGCCGGTTATGTCAACGCCAATTCGGCTTCGCTCGCCGCCGTCAACCAGATGGGGGCGAATCTCGGCGAAGATGTCGACATGCGCTCGTCGCTGGCCCGCTACATGGCGACCCTTGGCCTCGAGGCGCGTTGGCCGCTCCTGTTCTCGATGACAAGTTCCAGCCATGTCCTGGAGCCGACGGCGCAGGTCTTCGTGCGTCCGAACGAGCAATATGTCGGCGGATTGGCCGTCCCCAACGAAGACGCGCAGAGCTTCGTCTTCGATGCCACGACGCTGTTCGAGCGCGACAAATTCTCGGGCTATGACCGGATCGAAGGCGGCACGCGCGCCAATGTCGGCTTCCGGTACTCGGGAGCCTATGACAATGGCTGGGCCACGAACGCCATCTTCGGCCAGTCGTACCAACTCGCCGGCGAAAACTCCTTTTCCGCACCCGATCTCGTGAATGCCGGGGCCGAGTCCGGCCTGGATAAGCGGACTTCGGATTATGTCGGCCTCGTCGGCTTCAACAGTCCGAGCGGTTTCTCCGGCTCGCTGAGCGGGCGTTTCGACGAGCAGACCTGGGAGGTCAGGCGCGCCGAGGTGAAGGCCGCCTATTCCGGCCTGCCGATATCGCTCAGCGCCAAATATGCGTTCATCGAGGCGCAGCCGCTCTATGGCTTCGCCACCGACCGCCATGAGGTCACGCTCGGCGCCTCGACGCATTTGGCGCAGAACTGGCGGCTGTTCGGCACCGGCACCTACGACCTCGAGACAAATGTACTGGTCAAGGACGGCGTCGGCTTCGCCTATAACGATTCCTGCTTCACCTACATCATGACGTATTCGCAGACGCGCGACACCGTCACGAAGGAAGTGTCGCAGAACATCGGTTTCAACCTGTCGTTCCGCACGCTCGGCGATTTCGGTTCGTCAACAAGCGCGGTCGATACCATCCAGTGACCAAGCGGCAGGCGGCCGGCCTCCGAGCCGTGCGTCGGCTGCGCGCTGATGTCGGGCTTTGGTCTTGATTTGGAGCGTGTTCCTTCGAAAATGGGCCTGATTATCGGCGTCATGCGCCGGCGACATCGTTTCGCCGCATAAAATGGGCATGGGATCAAGTGCATCGCGCACACGTTCGGAGGACGCGCAGCGCTTTTCGCAGCGGGGAAAATTGGAAGGTAAGATGAGGAAATACCTGTTTTCAGCGGGATTCGCGCTTCTGGTGGCGGCGGCCTCGGTTTCGGTCACGGCTGTCGTGCAGCCTGCTTTCGCCGCGGAGATCAAGTATATCGTCAACGGCATCCCGATCACCTCCGGCGACATCGCGCACCGCGCCGCCTTCTTCAAGCTGCAGCACAAGAAAGGTGATGCCAAGGAGGAGATGATCGACCAGACGCTGCGTCTGGCCGAGGCCAAGCGGCTCGGTATCCGCATCTCCGATCAGCAGGTCGAGGCCGCCTACCAGCGCTTCGCATCGGGCAACAAGATGCCGCTGGCGAAGCTCGATGCGATCATGGCGCAATCAGGCGTCACCAAGGAACACTTTAAGGAATTCATCCGTGCCCAGATGGCCTGGAACCAGGCACTCAGCGCGCGTTATCGCTCCGGCGAAGGCGGATCGGTGACCGAGCAGGACGCCGTGCGGCGCATGCTCGACAAGGGCGGCGCCAAGCCGACCGCGACGGAATACATGCTGCAGCAGGTGATCTTCGTGGTACCGGCTCCGGAGCGCTCCGCCACGCTCGCCAAACGCAAGCGCGAGGCCGATGCCATGCGTGCCCGCTTCAGCGGCTGCAACACCACGCGCGAGTTCGCCAAGGGCCTGCTCGATGTCACCGTGCGCGACCTCGGTCGCGTGCTGGCGCCGCAACTGCCGTCCGACTGGGCCGAGCAGATCAAGGCGACCAAGGTCGGCGGCGCGACGCCGACGCGTGAGACCGAACGCGGCGTCGAGTTCATCGGCGTCTGCTCCTCGCGCGAGGTCTCCGACGACAAGGCCGCGCAAATGGTGTTCCAGGCCGAAGGCAGCAACGACAAGGACGCCGACGAGCTCAGCAAGAAATATGTCGCCGAGTTGCGCCAGAAGGCCAAGATCGTCGAACGCTGAGTGACGAGCGTGTCTCGACACCGCAACAAGTTCACCTTCCGCCGATGCGTCAGCGGTCCGATCCGCGCGTTCGCATGAGCGGACAGAAGACCGATGCCCCGCTGGCGCTCAGCGTCGGCGACCCCTCCGGCATCGGGCCCGAGATCGCCATTGCCGCCTGGCAGGCGGGCGACAGCGCCGGCGTGCCGCCCTTCTATCTCATTGCCGACCCCGCTTTGATCGAAGCCCGCGCGCAGCTGGTCGGCGCAAACGTCACGATTGCCGAGACGCTGCCGGGGCAGGCAGCGCACCATTTTACCCGGGCTCTCCCCGTCGTACCGCTCGATGCGCGCCAGTTCGACAACCCGGGCGAGCCGGACCCGGCCAATGCCGCCGGCACGATCGAAGCCATTGACCGCGCCGTCGCGGACTGCCTCGCCGGCCGCGCAGCGGCGATGGTCACCTGCCCAATCGCCAAGAAGCCGCTCTATGATGCCGGGTTTGGCTTTCCCGGCCACACCGAATATCTGGCGCATCTGGCCTCACGCCACACCGGCAGGGACGTGACGCCGGTGATGCTGCTGGCCGGACCGGACCTGCGCACCATTCCGGTGACCATCCACATCGCTTTGGCCGACGTGCCGAAGGTGCTCACGACGGAGCTGATCGTCACGACCGCGCGCATCACCGCCGCCGATCTCAAGAGCCGTTTCGGCATCGCCCGGCCGAGGCTTGCGATCGCCGGGCTCAACCCGCATGCCGGCGAAGGCGGCGCGATGGGCTCCGAGGATGCGGCGATTGTCGCCCCGGCGGTCGAGATGTTGAAAGCGGAAGGCATCGACGCCGTCGGGCCGCTGCCGGCGGACACCATGTTTCATTCGCGTGCGCGCGCTTCCTATGACGCGGCGCTCTGCATGTATCACGACCAGGCGCTGATCCCGGCCAAAACTTTAGCCTTCGACGAGGCGGTGAACGTGACGCTTGGCCTGCCCTTCATCCGAACCTCGCCCGATCACGGCACCGCTTTCGACATCGCCGGCAAGGGCATAGCGCGCCCCGACAGCCTGATCGCCGCGTTGAGGCTGGCACGCCGGCTGGTCGACGGCGGACGGCGGGTCACCGCCGCATGAGGCTCAATTGAACGGGCGCACCACGATCGACGGGTTGCCGCCGCTGCGCGAAGTTATCGAGCGGCACGGTCTGCAGGCCAAGAAAGCGCTCGGGCAAAATTTCTTGCTCGACCTCAACCTGACGGGCAGGATCGCGCGTGCGGCCGGCGATCTCGGCGAGGCGACGGTGATCGAGGTCGGCCCAGGCCCCGGTGGGCTGACACGCGCACTGCTCTTCAATGGTGCTCATCGCGTGATCGCCATCGAGCGCGACGAGCGCTGCCTGGAGGCGCTGGCAGAGGTCTCCAGCCATTATCCCAGTCGGCTCGAGGTCATTCCCGGCGATGCGCTGAAGACGGATTTCGCCGCACTTGCCGGAAGGGCGAACGGCGGGCCGGTGAAGATCGTCGCCAACCTGCCATACAATATCGGCACCGAACTTCTGATCCGCTGGCTGACCGTGTACGACTGGCCGCCCTTCTACCAATCAATGACCCTGATGTTCCAGCGGGAAGTGGCGGAGCGCATCACCGCGGGTCCGGGCAGCGACGCCTATGGCCGGCTCGGCGTCCTGGCGGGCTGGCGCACGGAGGCGAAAATCGCCTTTGACGTACCGCCGCAGGCGTTCACGCCACCGCCAAAGGTCACCTCCTCCGTCGTGCATCTGGTGCCGCGGCAGTCTCCCCTACCTACGGACGCAAAAAAGCTCGGCCGCGTCACCGAAGCCGCCTTCGGCCAGCGTCGCAAGATGCTGAGGCAAAGCGTGAAGAGCCTGGGCGGCGAAGCCTTGCTGGCGCGGGCCGGCATCGACCCGACGCGGCGGGCGGAGACGCTGAGCGTGGAGGAGTTCGTCAGGTTGACCAACACGGTGTAGCTGCGCCCTTCCCTTCTCCCCTTCTTGTGGGAGAAGGTGGCCGAGCGAAGCTCGGTCGGATGAGGGGTGCTGGAAGGATCGCTACGATGACGAAATCGGCTTTTGAAGCATCTTGGTCTTCAGCGCGTCGTTCCTTCCAACATCTCTCATCCGTCTCGGCGCTTCGCGCCTATCCACCTTCTCCCACAAGAGGAGAAGAAAGAGTCACCCCGTCTTCTCGTCCAGCAAGCCCGAAATAAAATCGAACAGCCCCGGCCGCCTATCGCGCCGCAGCCGCTCCGCCGTGACGATGGCGCGGACCTCGGCGAAGGCGCGGTCGAGATCGTCGTTGACGATGACGAAGTCGTATTCCTTCCAATGCTCGATCTCGAGGCGAGCGTTGTTCAGCCTGGTCTCGATGACGGATTCCTGGTCCTCGGCGCGACGCTTCAGCCGCGCCTTCAATTCCTTCATCGACGGCGGCAGGATGAAGATGGAGACGATGTCGGCGCGCATCTTCTCCTTGAGCTGCTGGGCGCCCTGCCAGTCGATGTCGAAGAGCATGTCGCGGCCTTCAGCCAGGGCCACCTCCGCCGGCTCGCGCGGCGTTGCATAGCAATTGCCGTGAACCTCCGCCCATTCGAGCAGCGCGTCGGAATCGCGCAGCCGCTCGAACTCGCGCATGGAGCGGAAATGATAGTGGACGCCTTCGATCTCCGAGCCCCGGCGCGGCCTCGTGGTGACGGAGACCGATAGCTCAAGGCTTGAATCGCTTTCCAGAAGATTGCGCGCGATCGTCGACTTGCCGGCGCCCGACGGCGACGACAGCACCAGCATCAATCCGCGGCGGCGAATGCGGGACCCCAGGTCCCTGGCGGCCGTCGGCTCCTTGGCAACCATTCCCGTCACTCCAGATTCTGAACCTGCTCGCGAAACTGGTCGACCACCGCCTTGAGCTCCAGCCCGATCGCGGTGACTGCGGCGGCGTTCGATTTGGAGCATAAGGTATTCGATTCGCGGTTGAATTCCTGCGCGAGAAAATCGAGCTTGCGGCCAACGGCGGCGCCGCTTTTGAGCAGCACCCGCGCCGAGGTGACATGAGTCTTCAGCCGGTCGATCTCCTCGCGTATGTCGGCCTTGGTGGCGAGAAAGGCGGCCTCCTGGTGCAGCCGGACGGCATCGAGATTGGCCGAGGCGTCCATCAACAGACGCAGCTGCTCGGAAATGCGCTCGCGGATCGCGGCGGGCTCGCGCGAGGGATCGGCCTCGGCCTTCAATGTCAGCGCCTCGATGGCGTCGATATGGCCGGCAAGCAGTACGCCAAGTGCGGCGCCCTCGCTGCGGCGCGCCTGTTCCAGCCCGCCAAGCGCCGCCTCAAGCGCCGACAGGATTGCGGCGTCGAGGGCTGCCCGCTCCTCATCGGTTTCGACGGCTTCAGGAATGTCGAGCACGCCGCGCAGGGAGAGCAGGCCGTCGGCGGTGGCGGGCTGGGTACCGAACTGCTCCTGCAAGCGCTTGGCCAGACCCGCCAGGTCTTTAAGGAACGCCTCGTTGACCACCGGCTGGACTTGCTTTGCGGCGGCGCGGCCGACGGTTAACGTCGCTTGAAAATTGCCGCGCGCGAAACGCTTCTGGACGGTTTGTCGGACAGCCGTCTCCAGGCGGTCGAACCCCTGCGGCAATCTCAATCTCACCTCGGCGCTCTTGCCGTTCACCGATTTCACCTCCCAGGCGATCGAGGTGCCGTCGCTCTCGCCGGCGGACCGCGCAAAACCGGTCATGCTTTGCAGGCTCATTGCCCTGTCGTCCCCCTGTCGCAGCCAAAGGCATCCGCGGCCCAGCGCTGCGCGCCCAGAAATCGCCGGACGATCGGCCGGCGCCCCCTAAAAACATGAATACGGCCCCGCGTCAAAGGACGCGTGCTTCTGTATAATGCATGTCGTTTCCCAAAACCGCCGCGCGCTTTTGGGCGACATGCAGTGAGTTTCGATGCATGTCGTCTTCCCAAAACCGCTGCGCGCTTTTGGGCGACATGCATTGCGCCTATTGCGCGTCGTCGCCGCCGGCGTCGCCATTCTCGCCATTGGCCCCGGCGTCGCCGCTGTCGGTGTTGCCATCGGGAGCGGCCGGCGCCGTCGTCTGGCCGGAAGCCTTGGCGGCAGCATCCGCCTGCTTCTTCTGCACCGCCCGATAGCGGGCGACGTTCTGGTTGTGCTCTTCCAGCGTCGCTGCAAAGACGTGGCCGCCATTGCCGTCAGCGACGAAATAGAGATCGTCGGTCTTCGACGGATTGGCGACCGCTTCGAGCGCCGCACGGCCCGGATTGGCGATCGGCGTCGGCGGCAGGCCCTTGATCATGTAGGTGTTGTAAGGCGTCTGCTTGTCGAGGTCCGACTGGTAGATCGGCCGGTCGGCGGGCTTTCCCTTGCCGCCGAACAGGCCGTAGATGATGGTTGGGTCCGACTGCAGCCGCATGCCCTTGGCCAGGCGGTTGAGGAATACGGCGGCGACCCGCGAACGCTCGTCGCTCCTGCCCGTCTCCTTCTCGACGATCGAGGCGAGCGTGACGAAGTCGTCGATGTTGGCGATCGGCAGGTCGGGCGCGCGATGCGACCAGACATCTTCGACCAGCTTCTTCTGGTCGGCGATCAGCTTATCGATCATCTGCTGCCTTGTGGCGCCACGGGTGAAGCGGAGCGTGTCGGTGGCGATGCTGCCCTCAGGCGGCAAGGTAGCCGGCATGTCGCCGGTGAGCGCCTCCTGATCGGCCACGCGCTGCAGCGCCTGCTCGACCGTCAGCCCTTCGGGAATGGTGAGCGAGTACATCACCGACTTGCCACTCTTGAAGAGTTCCATGATGTCGCGCATCGAAGCGCGCGGCTTGATGGCGTATTCGCCGGCCTTCAGCGCTGATTCATTGCCGGTGACGCGCACGCCGAGCCGGAAGATGCGGGCATCGCTGATCAGGCTGCGGCGTTCGAGCTGGTCGGCGATCTCCTGCACGCCGGTGTTCGGCTTGATCATGAAGGTGTCGCCATTGGCGGACGGACCGGGCTCGACGAAAGCCTGCATGCCGAAATAGAGCGCCGCACCCGAGGCAAGCACCACCAGGATCACCAAGGAGAGGAAGAAATTCAGGAATACGACGAGCTGGCTGCGCGAGGCGCGTGAACGCTTCGACGGCGGCGGCGTGCCGGCTTCCGGGCGCAACGCCTCGGCGGCCGTCTTCGGCACGATCGGCCCCGTCGCGCCTTGCCGTCCGAATTCCCCGTCGCTCGGATTAGTGTTCATGACGCCCTGCCCGTCTGATCTTGCAACGAATCCCTCGCCGAAAAGCTAAGGGCGAATTTGGCAAAAATGACGGCAGTTGGCGGACTGCCGATTGGTCTGTCTCCGAGCAATTCCGGAGGGGAGACCGCGCACTCTCCGTAGGACTGCTCCGGTTGCTACTCAGCCATTGTAACGCTGGAACACGAGCGAGGCGTTGGTGCCGCCGAAACCGAACGAATTCGACAGCGCAACGTCGATCTGGCGCTGGCGCGGCTTGTTCGGCACGAGATCGATCGCCGTCTCGCGTTCCGGATTGTCGAGATTGATGGTGGCGGGCGCAACGTTGTCGCGGATGGCGAGGATCGAGAAGATCGCTTCGGCGGCACCGGCGGCGCCCAGCAGATGGCCGACCGACGACTTTGTCGACGACATCGAGATCTTGGAGGCGGCATTGCCGACCAGCCGCTCGACCGCGCCAAGCTCGATCGTGTCGGCCATGGTCGAGGTGCCGTGCGCATTGATGTAGTCGATGTCGGCCGGGGAAAGCTTCGCCCGGTTCAACGCCGCCGTCATGCAGCGGAAGGCGCCGTCGCCGTCCTCGGCGGGGGCGGTGATGTGATAGGCATCGCCCGTCAATCCATAGCCGGTGACTTCCGCATAGATCTTGGCGCCGCGCGCCTTGGCGTGCTCGAGCTCTTCCAGGACAACGACACCGGCGCCCTCGCCCATGACGAAGCCGTCGCGGTCGCGGTCATAGGGACGCGAAGCGGTTTCGGGGGTGTCGTTACGCTCGGTGGAGAGCGCGCGGCAGGCGGCGAAGCCGGCAATGGACAGCCGGGTGATCGGCGCTTCCGCACCGCCCGCCACCATGACGTCGGCATCGCCCCACATGATCAGCCGGGCCGCGTCGCCGATGGCGTGCGCGCCGGTCGAGCAGGCGGTGACCACGGCATGGTTGGGGCCTTTCAGGCCGTGACGGATGGAGACCTGGCCCGACACCAGATTGATGATCTGTCCGGGGATGAAGAAGGGGCTGATGCGGCGCGGGCCGCGGTCCTTCAGGATCATCGCGTTTTCGGCGATGCCGTCGATGCCGCCGATGCCGGAGCCGATCAGCACGCCGGTGGCGCACTGGTCCTCATGCGCTTCGGGCTTCCAGCCGGAATCGGCCAACGCCTCGTCGGCGGCTGCGATGCCGTAAAGGATGAAGTCGCCGATCTTGCGCAGTTCCTTCGGCTCGAGCACGGCCTCCGGATTGAAGGTTCCGTTCGAGCCGTCGCCGCGCGGGATGATGTGGGCGATCTTGCAAGCAAGATCGTCCACCTCGAATTCGGTGACACGGCGGCAGGCGCTGCGGCCGGAAAGCAATTCCCGCCAGCTGTGCTCGACGCCCATGCCAAATGGCGAAAGCAGGCCAAGGCCCGTGACGACGACACGCCTCATCGCAGGTCCTCCCCGATAATGCCTGCGAAAGACCTCAGGCCGAGGCCTTGTCGATATACTTTACAGCGTCGCCGACGGTCAGGATGGTCTCGGCGGCATCGTCCGGAATCTCGACGCCGAATTCTTCTTCGAACGCCATGACGAGTTCAACCGTGTCGAGGCTGTCCGCGCCCAGATCGTCGATGAAGCTCGCCTGCTCCGTCACCTTGTCGGCATCGACGCCGAGATGCTCGATGACGATCTTCTTGACGCGCTCTGCGGTGTCACTCATTTGGGGCAATCCTCGTCTTAGGTTGTCTATCTTCGTTAGCGGGCGGAATGCCGCTAATCAAGCTGAAAGATGGTCTTGCGGGCAACGCAACGCCACAGGACCGGTTTTTGCCCGAACCGCCGGGTTGCGGGCCGCATTACACGAAAAATGACGGGCGTCCAAGCCGAAATGGCTGTTTTCACAGGCGCCTGGCCCCGGCCTCCCGCCAGATCATCGCCCCCTTAGATCATCGCCATGCCGCCGTTGACGTGAATGGTCTGGCCGGTGACATAGGCCGCCTCGTTGGAGGCGAGATAAGCGACGGCGGACGCGACCTCGGCGCTGGTGCCCATGCGCCTGGTCGGGATCGCGGCCATGATCGTCTCTTTCTGCTTGTCGTTGAGCTTGTCGGTCATGGCCGATTCGATGAAGCCCGGAGCGACGCAGTTGACGGTGATGTTGCGGGTGGCGATCTCCTGCGCCAGCGACTTGGAGAAGCCGATCATGCCGGCCTTGGAGGCGCAGTAATTGGTCTGGCCGGGATTGCCGGTGACGCCGACCACCGAGGTGATGTTGATGATGCGGCCATGGCGGCGGCGCATCATCGGATGCGTCAGCTCGCGGGTGAGCCGGAACACGGCGGTGAGGTTGACCTCGATCACGCTGTCCCAGTCGGCGTCCGACATGCGCACAAACAAGCCGTCCTTGGTGATGCCGGCATTGTTGACCAGGATGTCGACGCCCTCGAGCTCGGCTTCCGCCTTCTGACCGAGCGCCTTGACCGCGTCGCGGTTCGTCAAATCAGCCGGAAAGAGCTTTACACGATCGCCGAGCTCGCCGGCCAACGCCTCGAGCTTTTCAACGCGCGTGCCGTGCAGACCAACGATCGCACCCTGGCTGTGCAGCACCCTGGCGATCGCCTCGCCGATGCCTCCCGATGCGCCGGTGACGAGCGCCTTGCGGCCGGTCAGTTCGAACATATCTTCAACCTCATTTTTCCAGACGGCTGCAAGCAGTCGCGTTCCGTATACGTCATATCGTCCAAGTCACGCTAGACAAGCGTCGGACATTGGCGAAGGCCTCCTTCCCGTCGTCATCCACGGGCGGAGCGGGAGCGAAGCGGACGCGTAGACCCGAGGATCCATGCCGTGACATTGGCCGAAGGATGCAACGGAGCAGAATTCTGCACCGCGGCGGCACTTCCAAGTCACGGCATGGATTCTAGGGTCTGCGCTGCGTCGCTTCGCTCCTTGCTCCGCCCTAGAATGACGAAAACGGGGCCTCACCCCAAAGCCGCCAGCGCGGCCTCGACTTCCGCCGCCGTGCCCACCGCGCCGGTGGCGATCTCACGGTTGATGCGGCGTGCCAGGCCCGACAGCACCTTGCCGGCGCCGACCTCGTAAAGCGTCGCAACGCCATTGGCGCCGAACCATTCCACCGTCTCGCCCCAGCGCACCCGGGCAACCACCTGCTCGACCAGGCGGCGGGCGATCTCGTCTGGGTCGCTGGTCGGGGTCACGGTGACGTTGGAGACGATCGGAACCACGGGCGCGGATTTGGCGACACCGGCCAGCGCTTCGCGCATGATGTCGGCCGCCGGCGTCATCAGCGCCGAGTGGAAGGGGGCGGACACCTGCAGCATCAGCGCCCGCTTGGCGCCCTTTTCGGTGCACAGTTTCGCCGCCAGCTCAACCGCCGCTTTGGCGCCCGAAATCACCAGCTGGCCGCCGCCATTGTCGTTGGCGACCTGGCAGACGGAGCCCTTGGCTGCTTCCGCGCATGCCGCTTCGACATCGGCCTGCTCCAGCCCGATGATCGCCGCCATGGCGCCCTCGCCGGCCGGGACCGCCGCCTGCATGGCGTTGCCGCGGGTGCGCAAAAGCTTGGCGGCGTCGCCAACCGAAACGAAGCCGGCCGCGGCAAGCGCGGAATATTCACCAAGCGAATGGCCGGCGACATAAGCCACCTTGTCCTTCAAAGAGAAGCCGCGCGCTTCGAGCGCGCGCATCGCCGCCAGCGAGACCGCCATCAGCGCCGGCTGGGCGTTGGCGGTCAGCGTCAGCGTCTCTTCCGGCCCTTCCCAGATCAGTTTCGACAGTTTTTCGCCGAGTGCGGCGTCCACTTCCTCGAACACGCGGCGGGCTTCCGGGAAGGCATCGGCGAGGTCCTTGCCCATGCCGACGGCCTGGCTGCCCTGTCCCGGAAAGGTGAATGCGACGGCCATTTGAAGTCTCTCCAGAGGCTGGTTTTTCCCTGCCTCTGGCGCAAGGCGGACGGCCAAGTCAAGCCCGCCGGCGGCCCTTCGACCCGTATTTCAGCTGGAAAAGCTGGCTGAATGCCTGTTCCGAAAGGCTTTTTGGCGATCACACCTGATGAAAACCGCTCACGTTTGGGTTGCTGGCTCTTCTTATTTCAGCCACAGGCGCTAGCTTTGCGTGACATTTCAATGACAGAAGCGTGACGGGCGTGGAAGGCGTGTTGCGTGGCCTGGGGGAAAACACAGTGGCAAGTATCAGGAAAGGCGCGGCCAGGCCCGTACCGGGATTTTTGGAAGACGATCCGTCCACCGGCTATCTGCCCGGACGGACATGGCCGACTGTACGCTACGGCCTGACGACGCTTCTTGCCTCCGCCCTGCTCGTATTCGCGATCGAATGGATCGTGCGCGGCGATTTCTTCGGCACGGTCGATTTCTTCCTGCAGCCCTTCAAGCCGGGCTGGACCACCATCGTCGTCTTCGCGCTGGTGCTGGTCGGGCTTGACGCGGTACTGGGCCGCAGCCATCAGAGCCTGATGATCGTGGCGCCGCTGACGCTGGCGCTTGCCTTTGTCGGCCACCAGAAATCGCATTATCTCGGCGACCCGCTCTATCCCACGGATTTCCTGTTTGCCCGCCAGATCATGGCGCTGATGCCGCTTTTGGTGCGCGAACGGCCGTGGACCGCCATCATGCTCGCCGCGGCCATCGTCGGCGGCCTGACGCTGCTCGTCTATTGCTGGCGAACCTGGCGCCGACGTGTGCCGATCCTTAGCCGCAAGGGCCGTCTGGCGCGGCTGGCGCTTGCCGTGCCGCTGCTCGCTTTCTTCGTCTCGATCATGGACTATGCCACCTTCTCGTGGACGCGCGACCGGCTGCAGATCATCCCGATCATGTGGGACCAGAAGGAGAACTACGCCTCCAACGGCTTTGCGCTCGCCTTCGCGATGAACGTGCCGATGGCGCATGTCTCGGCGCCGCCCGGCTATTCCGAAAAGGCAATGGCCGCGATCCAGCGGCCCGACGTCGCCGCTTCCGTGCCGGACGAGAAGCCGGATATCGTCGTGGTGATGAGCGAATCCTTCTGGGATCCGACGCACCTGCCCGGCGTCATCATCAAGCCCGACCCGATCCCGACAGTGCGCGCCTTGCGCTCCGGCTCGATGTTCTCGCCCGAGTTTGGCGGCATGACCGCCAATATTGAGTTCGAGGCGCTGACCGGCTTTTCCAACGCTTTCCTGCCGGCCGGCTCGATCCCCTATCAGCAATATGTGCGCACCCCAACGCCCTCGCTGGCGACCTTCCTGAAGAGCGAGGGCTACCGGGCGCATGCCATCCACCCGGGCACCAACTGGTTCTGGAACCGGGGCGCCGTCTATGCCGATTTCGGCTTCAACGACTTCCGCTCGGAAGAGACGCTGCCGCCGATGGAGAAGCGCGGGCCGCTGGCTTCCGACGCGGCGATGACCGCCGAGATCATCCGCGAGGCCGACGCCAGCGACGATCCGGTGTTCCTGTTCGCCGTCAGCCTGCAGAACCACGGCCCTTACGAGCCCTACCGCTACTACAATCCGACGCATTCGGTCGATGCGCCGATCAGTTCCTGGGCGCGGGAATCGCTGCTTTCCTATACCGAGGGTTCAGCCGATGCCGACCGGGGCCTGCAGCGGCTGATCGACTGGGCGAAAGCGCGCCGGCGGCCGACCATCATCGCTTTCTTCGGCGACCACCTGCCGCCGCTCGGCCCGGTCTATGTCGAGACCGGCTTCCTCAAGGACAACGTCGCGCCGCGCAAGGAGCCTAGCGCCGACGCCGCGCTCGAACACCACGACACGCCGCTGATCATCTGGTCGAACCGCTCCGGCCCGGTGAAGAACCTAGGCTCGGTGAGCCCGGCCTTCCTGCCCTACCACATCCTGACCACGGCAGGCATCACCCACCCCTACTACACCGGCTTCCTCGGCGCGCTGCGCGAGCGTTATCGGGTGGTCGACCGCAACCTGCTCCTGTCGTCCGCGGGCGACGCCACGCCGGATTGGGCGAGGCAGAAGCAGATCGATCCGCAGATCAACGATTTCCGGCTCATCCAGTACGACATGATGTTTGGCAAGCGCCACTCGGCGCCGGATTTCTTCCCCGAGACGGTGGAAAAGCTCGTCGCGCATACGAGTTGAGTGGGCGGTTGTTGGAGCCGAGAGGGCAGCCGCGTGCTGAGCAAATAGTGCCCCCGCTCGCTCCTCACTCCGGCCGATACAATTCATCCATGCTGAGCGTCGCCATCTCGGCAAACGGCGCTTGCTTCTTCACCCGGCCGTGCTCCAGGATCACCAGGTCGTCGCAGAAGGAGATCGTCGAGTGATGATGGCTGATGACGATCGTGGTGCGACGGCCGGCGCGCGATTTCAGCGTCTCGACGATCGCGGCTTCCGAAAGCCCGTCCACCGCGTTGGTGGCCTCATCGAGAATCAATATATCGGGATCGCGCACAAGGGCGCGGGCGAGCGCGATGCGCTGTCTTTGCCCAGCCGACAGGTTGACGCCGCGATAGCCGACGACGGTCTGGTAGCCTTGCGGCAGTGTTTCGATAAAGCCATGCGCCTCGGCAAGCTCGGCCGCGCGGCGGGCCTCTTCGGCGCTCGCCGTGTCCTTGCCGTAGGTGATGTTGGCGAGGATGGTGCCGTCGACCAGTTCCAGCTCCTGGCTGGCGAGCGCAATGTTGCGGCGCCAGTCGGCCGGATCGATCTCGCTGAGCGGCACGCCCCCGACGAGGATCCTGCCCCCATCCGGCTCGACGAAGCGGCAGAGCAGGTTGACGATCGTCGTCTTGCCGGCGCCGGACCGGCCGATCAGCGCCGTCGAGCGGCCGCTCACAATGTCGAAGCTCGCAGCGTGCAGCACCGCCGCGCGCTGCTCCTCATTGGCATAGCTGAAGCTCACGCGCTCGAAAGCGATTCTGTCGTTCAATCCCGCGAACGGCCGGCTGCCCTGAGGCGGTGCCGGCTTGCCTTCGGGGTCGAGCAGCCAGGTCACCTCCTCCAGCGAGCCGGAAAGCCCCTGCAGCTGGCTCCATGTCATCTGCAGCGTCCTGACATGCGGCTGCAGGCGGTAGAGCAGGATGAGGAAGGCAGCGACCAGCGGGAAGCTCAAGCCGGCAAACCAGGCGCCGATCACCACCGCCAGGAACAGCATGGCGTGCAGCACCTCGGTCAGCGGCGCCAGCGCCCCCTGGCGGCTGGAGAGCAGGAAGGCCGCCCGCCGCACCCCGTCCGATGCCTTTTCGAACGCCGCCTTCTCGCGCGCCTCCTGGCCGAAGATGCGGATCAGGCGGCCGGCATGCACCAGATGCAGCATCTGCGAGGCTAAAGCGCTATTGCGTGCCGAAACGCTGCGGCTCGGCGCTCTCAGGCGTGCCGACAACCCCATATGCGCCGCTTGCACCAGCGCCAGCCCGAGCATCACCAGAAGCGTCATCTGCCAGGAGAGCAGGAGAAGGAAGGCGAGCAGGATGATGGCCGCGGAGATGCTGACGATGCCGCCCAGCACCCCCTGGATGGCATCCGAGGCGCGCCAGGATTCGTTGGAGATGATGTTGAGCAGCCGCCCGGGACTCTGTTTCAGAAAGAAGGGATAGCCGACGTCGAGAAGACGCTCGGCCAGCGCACCGCGTATCGACTGGCTGGCTTTGCCGTAGATATGGGCGGTCAGAACCGAATTGGCGAAGGCGAGCAGGTTCTTGAGCAGGATCGAGCCGAGGATCGCGGCCGAGATCGCGATCAGCCGCTCGCGCTCGCCGAGCCCTGCGCCGACCTTCTGCAACAGCGCGGAAAGGCCGGCCATGCCGGTCGCCTCGCTATGCCCCATGATGACGCCGAGCAGCGGGATGATGAGCCCGATACCCAACCCTTCGAGCGCGGCACCGGCTAGCCCGAGCGAGACGACGACGGGCACCAGGCCGAGCTGACGCCGCCCGAGCGCGCGCTGCACTATCGACCAGGCAGGGGATTTGGATCCGGTCATCGCGCACTGGCCTCAGCGCTGGCCTCGATGGTTTCCTGAACGCGTTGCGCTTGCCGATTTGGACGTCCGGCAAGCACGAGCAGCGCAAACTTGGCCGCGCCCGCTAGATTCATCAGCACGATCGGCCAATGCGACAGCCTGAGCTCCCGGTCGAAACACGGCCCACCGATGAGCTCCCGCATGGCCGCCCGCATCGCCCAGTAGAAGTGGCGGAGCAGGAACGGCGCGCGGCGCATATGCTTCAGGCAAAGCGCGCCGTTGCCGAAATGATAATCGCGATGCAGCCGGTCGACCGCCTTGCGGCCACGCCTGCCGTGGTGGTGGAAGATCGTCATATCGGGCACGTATTCCACCGCCATGCCGGCCAGCATGGCGCGCACCAGGTAGTCCGTGTCCTCGGCCGAACGCAGCGACCCGCCGGCGCCGAAGCGTTCGTCGAAGGGACCGATCAAGGCGGCAACATCGCGATGCATGGTCATGTTGCAGCCGAGCACGAAGCCGCCGGGGTGGACGGCGCGCGTCAGCCGCTCATGCTTGTCGCAGCGCTTGATGGTAAAGGGCAGGTCGCGCTCGTCGCCGATCTCGACGCGGCCGCCTCGGATCAGCCATTTCTCGCCGCTCGCATAATGCCGCTCAAGGTCGACCAGGTAGTTGCGGTCGAGCCTGCAGTCGTCGTCGACGAAGACCAGCACGCGCCCGCGCGCCCGCGCCAGCCCGGCATTGCGCGCGGCGGCCAGTCCCGCGCGCGGCTCAGAGATCGCCGTCACCGCAATGTCGGACATCGTGGTTGCCGAAGCAAGATATTCGGCCGTGCCGTCGCGCGAGCCGTTATCCACCACCACCAGCTCGGCGGCGAAAGCCGGATGCGCCGCGCAGGCGACGCGGATCGAGTCGATACAGGCTTCGAGCACCGCGGCGCGGTCGCGCGTGCAGACGATGAAGGAAACCTGCGGCCGCTTCCCGACAGGCGACGGCCGAGCGAGGTGCCGCAGCAGGGGATGGCGCTCGGCGTTCATGCCACCCCCATCCGATAAGGCGCAAGCACCGATGCCGCCGGCGCCGATTTCAATCGGTAGGCCATCCAGTCCGCGCGGCGGGCCGCCCATATCGAGGCTTGGCTCAGCCAAGGCGCCCAGGCACCCGGGCTGAGCGCATATTTCTCCCGGCGGCGGATAACGTTCCACTTCGCCGTCAGGGTCAAGAGCTCGTGCGTCAGCGCCGGCCGCTGCTGGTCGTTGACGAGCTGGTATAGGAAATAAAACAGGTTCAGCGCGCCGGCCTCGAAGCTCGGCCGTGACGCAGCCGGTAACTCGGCGATCCGCTCCTCCAGGCCGCGGATGAAGGCGGCTGCGCGGCGCACGTTGTCGAACGAAACATCGTCGCCGATGGCGCATAGGTCGACGCTGTCCTGTACCAGTCCCTCTGCCTCGAGATTTTCACCGACAATGCGAAGATGCGTGCGCCGCATCTCGCTGGCGTGCCGGCTAGTCACGCTGCCGGGATGCAAGCGATAGACGAGCAGGCTTTCAGACATCATTGCCGCCGGATAGCGACCGGCGAGCCGCCTGAAGAGGTCGAAATCCTCGGCGTGCCGGTAAGAGCAGTTATAATTGAGGTCGGATTCGTCGACGACCCGGCGGTTATAAACCACCGTCGGGTGCATGAAGATCGTGAAAAATTTCGACAGCACAGGCAGCCCGAGCCGGAAAACCGGGTCAAGCTGGCCCCGGGCGATGCGGCCGTGCTGCAGCATGTCGACCACCGAGCCGCAGAAGCCGAGCTCGGGTCGCGCGGCAAACAGCGCGGCCTGCCGCGACAGCCGCCATGGGTAGGCGAAGTCGTCGGCATCCATGCGCGCAATAAGCTCGCCGCGGGCCACCGCCAGCCCCTCGTTGAGGCTGGCGACGAGCCCGCGATTTGCGCGCGAAATAACGGATACGCGGCGGTCGGCGCGGCGGTAGCGCTCAAGGATTTCCAGCGACCGGTCGGTGGAGCCGTCATCGATGGCGATGACTTCGAGCCGGTCGTAGTCTTGCCGCAGAATGGAGTCGACGGCGGCGGCGACGTAGGGTTCGGCGTTGTACACCGGCAGCAATACGGAGATGAGCGGGCGCGTCATGGATAGCTCCGGTCCGTCGGCCGCAGATCGACGGCTGCTTGTGCGCGGGGATAAGTAGCTCCAAACCCCTGGGCTTCGCTCGGCGTGCGTGCGCGCGACCGCGCCACATAAGGGAAATGGCGCTTGAGGCCGTTGACGGGTTTTTCAAAAAGCACCCATGACAACGAGGCGGCAAGCAGCGTGGCGGCGCCGGCGACGAGGAAGCGCCCAGGTCCCTGTTCCGAGACATTGAGCGGGATCCATGGCTGCGCCTTGACGACATAGGCGAGCAGGATCGGGTGGTAGAGATAGACGCCGTAGCTGATGCGGCCGAGCGCCAGCAGCGGCGGCAGCTCGGCCAGCCTGCCGATCCTGCCGTCAAGGCCGCTTGAGCAGGCGGCGACGATCGCCACCAGCGGCACCAGCGGCAGCACCTGCACCAAAAGCCAGCGCGGCCATTCCCATGCCGAGTCCGCCGGCCCGGGATCGGACCCGACGACGAGGAGGAAAACTGCCGCGAAGGCCGGCCAGCCGCGCCGCACCCAACCCGGCACATCCGCGCCCCTGGCGCGGCGGACGGCGAGCAGCGCACCGCAGGCGAGCGCGTCCATCGAGGCCGGCGGCAAGAGGTCCCGGGCCAAGGCCGGGTTGGCAGCGATCGGCCAGTAGAAGCGGTAGGCGAGCGAGAAGGCGATGACGCAGATCGTGATAGCCTCGATGCGCCTGCGCGGCGCCAGAAGCACAATCAGCGGCCAGGCGAGGTAGAACTGCTCCTCGATGCTGAGGCTCCAGAAATGGCAGAGCAGCCAGGGTGTCCATTCGTTGCGATGCGCGTACCAGAAGTTCGAGAGATAAAGCGCATGCCAGGCGAGCGACGATCCGGCCTGTTCCAGATCGGTGAACCAGACAAAGGCCAGCACAGCGAAATAGGGCGGAAATATCCGGATCGCGCGCCTGGCATAAAAGGAGTATAGCGCCGGCCCGGCCGCGAATTGGGCGGCGTCGCGCGCCTCCAGCAAAAGCCTGGTGATCAGGAAACCGGAAAGCGTGAAGAACAGCCGTACCCCGAGGTGACCGAGGAAGGACGTGCCGCCGGGCGCAAGGAAATGCGCGTAAAGAACGAGCGTGACGGCAAAAGCCCGCAGCGTGTCAAGCTGAAGGTCACGACCACCGGCCATCATTTACAGCCGCCAGCGCTGACAACGTGACCCGGGCCGCCGACCGCAATATCCGTGCTGGTCAACGGAAAACGCAAGCCTGCCGACTCCTAAGCTATATTCGCATACGCTAAATAACTGCAGACAACATGGTGCAGTGCAACACAGAATAGGTAACCGGTTGAACCGAAATGTGATGTCTCGTGCCAGAAAATGCCCTGCCCGTGCCACTATTCCGCCCATTTTGGCGGAGCGCATTCACCGATCAAGGCGATGCGTCAGGCTCGACAAGCGGCTGGAGACCCTGGCTGGTGGCAGCCCCTCTTGGGCGGCGCCGACTGTGATTGTCTTTAATTTGCCCCGTTGCAATGTCGATAACCGATGATCTCCATTCAGTTCAGGCCGGCAGCCCGAGCTGCTTTCGCAGGCTCTTGTCGAATGCGGATGCGGGGACGAAACGGCGCAGGACACTGACCCGGCGCGCCATCTTTCCGGCCGCATAGCGCCGCTTCGGAGTTGGATCAGTCGCAGCCGCCAGAACGGTGTCGGCCACCACTTCGGGCGCATCGCCTTTGTCCATCGCCTTGCGCACTGCTACTGTCATGCCGGCGCGCGCGGCGTCATAGATCTCGAGCAACCGGTTCGGCTTGGCGAGGTTGTCTTCGAACGAAGTCCGGGTGTAGGCGGGCTCGACCAGCGCGACGCGAATTCCGAACGGCCGCAGCTCGTGGTCAAGCGATTCGGAATAGCCCTCGACGGCGTGTTTGGTCGCCGAATAAAGCGCGAAATAAGGCGCCGGGATGAACCCCTGCACCGAGCTCAAATTGACGATCCTGCCCTTTCCTTGACGTCGCATGATCGGCAGCACCGCGTTGATCATCCGGATGACACCGAAGACGTTCACGTCGAACAGAGCCTGGGCCTGTGCAGTCGAGGATTCCTCCGCGCCGCCGAGCAGACCCATGCCGGCATTGTTGACGAGCAGATCGATGCGCCCGGCATCGGCCAGCACCTCGTCGACCAGCTTCGCCACGGACGCGTCATCGGTGACGTCGCAGGCCAGCATGGTAATGCCGTCGGTTTTCTTGGAGACTGCGCGACGGCTGGTTCCGAAGACGCGAAAGCCCGCCTTCTGCAGGGCCTTGGCCGTCACCTGCCCGATTCCGCTGGATGCCCCTGTGACGATGGCGACGCCAGGATTGGTCCTAGTCATGGAGATCACTTTCTTTGGGTTGAACTCGAAAAGCAGGAAAGGCCGAAGCAAAAGCGTCAGTCACGAGCGGCTCGACCGTTCACGCCATGTCCGTCCCAGCGCCGGAACAGCGCGCTGGCGTTGACGCCGCCGAAGCCGAAGCCGTTGGCGATCGCGTATTCCATCTCCATCGGCCGGGCCTGGTTTGCGACCAAGTCTATTCCGTCGCCGGCCGGATCGGGGGCGCTCAGGTTGAGGGTCGGCGGCGCCACCTGATCCCTGAGCGCCAGGATCGTGAAGATCGCGCCAAGCCCGCCGGCAGCCCCGAGCAGGTGTCCGGTCGCCGATTTGGTTCCGCTGACCGCTATGGAGAAATTCGTGCCGAAGACGCTTTTGATCGCCTCGATTTCTCCCAGGTCGCCCACCGGCGTGGAGGTCGCGTGAGCGTTGAGATGGCGGATCTCGCGCGGTGAGATGCCGGCCTGTGCAATCGCGATCTCCATGGCACGGCGCGCGCCGTCCCCGTCTTCGGGGCCGGAAGTGACGTGATGCGCATCCGCCGTCGTGCCGTAGCCGACGACCTCGGCGAGCGGTTGTGCGCCGCGCGCCAGCGCATGGCTCAATTCCTCGATGACAAGGATACCCGCGCCTTCGCCCATGACGAAGCCGTCCCGCGAGACGTCGAACGGACGGGAGGCCTGCTCGGGACGATGGTTGAATGACGTCGAAAGCGAGCGCGCCGCCGCGAAGCCGCCCAGACTGACGACATTCATGCAGGCTTCGGTGCCGCCGCATACGGCGATGTCGGCTTCATTGGCCCGGATGATACGTGCCGCATCGCCGATCGCCTGGATGCCGGCGGCGCACGCCGTTACCGGCGCGCCGATGTGGCCCTTGAAGCCGTAACGGATCGTGATGTGGCCCGCGGCGAGGTTCACCAGGAACGACGGCACCGTGAACGGCGAAAGACGCCGAACGCCGCGCTGATCGACGGTCCGCACCGCCTCGGTTATGGCGGGGAACCCTCCGATGCCTGAAGCAATGATGGTCGCGGTGCGAAGCCGATCCTTTTCCGAGACCGGCTTCCACCCCGCCTGGGCCAGCGCTTCTTCCGCCGCCGCCAGCGCGAAAAGGATGAAGCGGTCGATTTTGCGCTGGTCCTTCGGCGCCAGGAAGGCATTCACATCGAGACCGGCTTCGGGATCCTCCTCCAGGGAAAGAACCGTTCCGCCGATCTTTGTCGGCAGGGTTTCGACCATTTCGTCGGGAAGCCCGCGGATGCCCGAGCGGCCGGCCAGGAGACGCGACCACGACGTCTCGACATCTGCGGCAAGGGGCGTGACCGCGCCCATGCCAGTGACAACAATCCGTCGCATCTATTCTCCTATCGATCTGAGTCGCCAGCCCTGCGCCGTTCAAACGGTGACGGTGGCGCGAACCTGTTCGGTCGCCGCATCCAAGAAGGCCTGGGCTAGGTTGGGATCATTGACGACGCGCGAGAGGACCACCGCACCGACCATCGTCGAGAGGACAGCCATGGCTTTTTCATTGGCTTGCTCGCCGTCCGTCCTGGCAATCATCCTGCCGAGGACCTCAAGATATGCTTTGATCCCGGTTTCGAACGACGCTTTGACGTCGCTCCCCTGCCTGGCGGCGTCCGAGCCGAGCGCCGCGACCGGGCAGCCGTCCATCCTTTCTTCGCGATGGTCCATGCTGAGGTAGAACTCGATCACCGCCCCAAGCGGATCGCCAGGATTCGCTGCGGTCGCCGCCGTCCATCTATCGGCAGCGCTCTCCATCGCCCGCTTGGACGCCTGTGCGGCGAGATCCTCCTTCGACGCGAACTGTTTGTAGAAAGCGCCTTGGGTCAGCCCGGCGCCCTTCATCAGATCCTTGAGGCCGATGCCGTCGAAACCGTGCTCCCGAAAAAGGCGGCTGGCCACATCGATCACGGTTTGCCGGTTCTGCTCAGCCTGAATGCGGCTCACACGCATCGTCATCTCCTTTTTTAGATTGCATTCGTAATCCATATCCGATATAGAGTGTGAATGCAATCTATTTTTACTCGAGGCGATGGGCATGAAAAACAGACCGGCTATTATCGTGGGCGCGATCCTGATCGCGGGGTCAGGAGCGATCGCGGTATCAGGGGCGGCGGCATTCGGCACATTTGCCAGTTCCGCCCAGGAAGCCTCCGCAAGCGACCCGAGGCAGGAGCCGCCCGTCGTCAGGCTGGCGACGGTAGCGCCGGTGAGCGGTGCCGAACGCAGCTTCACGGGAATCATAGGCGTGAGGGTGGAGAGCAATCTCGGCTTCCGCGTCCCCGGTAAGATCGTTGAAAGGCTCGTTAATGTCGGCCAGCAGGTAAAGGCCGGTCAGCCGCTGATGCGGATCGACGACACCGACCTTCGCCTCGCGCTTACGGCAAAGCACAATGCCGTTATTGCCGCGCGTGCGATCGTCGTTCAGACGCAACCGGATGAACGGCGATACGCCAATCTGCTGAAAGATGGATGGGTTCCCCGGCAGCGCTACGAGCAGGCAAAGGCCGCGCTGGATACCGCCACGGCCGAACTTGCCGCCGCCGAGGCGGAAGCGAAGGTCGCGCAGAATGAGGCCACATACGCGGTCCTGCTGGCGGACGCCGACGGAACGGTGTTCGACACGCTTGGCGAGCCGGGCCAGGTCGTCTCCGCCGGCCAGACGGTGGTCCGGGTCGCCCAGGCCGGCCCACGCGAAGCGGTGGTCGCGCTTCCCGAAACGATCCGGCCGGCGATCGGCTCGTTGGCCGACGCCAGCGTATATGGGGGCGACGAGCAGCGCCATACGGCGCATCTGCGACAACTGTCCAACTCCGCCGATGCCCAGACCCGCACCTATGAGGCCCGCTATGTGCTTGACGGTGAGGCAGCGGCAGCGCCGCTTGGCGCGACTGTAACCATTCGGCTGGCAACGCAGGCGAGCGAGCCGGAAGTCCAGGTGCCGCTGGGAGCCGTGCTCGACGACGGCAAGAAGACCGGCGTTTGGGTTTTGGACAAGGCCGCCTCGACCGTGCATTTTCAACCCGTCAAGCTTATTCGCGTGACCGGCGAATCCGCCGTGATCTCCGGATTGAACCGCAGCGATCGGGTTGTTTCGCTCGGCGCTCATCTCCTGCAGGAAGGCGCCCGCGTCAGGACTGCGGCCGAAAGCGGGAGCAACTGATCATGAACCTCAGTCTTTCCGCCATCGCCGTCCGCGAACGCGCCGTCACCCTGTTCTTCATCCTCCTGCTGGTGGCCGCCGGGGCCTACGCCTTCGTCATGCTCGGGCGCGCGGAGGACCCCAACTTCACCATCAAGACCCTGACGGTCACCACGGCGTGGCCGGGCGCGACGGCGCGTGAGATGCAGGACCTCGTCGCCGAACCCTTGGAGAAGCGGCTTCAGGAGCTGACCTGGTACGACCGCGTGGAGACGACCACACGGCCGGGCTACGCGTATATGACTGTCACGCTGAAGGACAGCACACCGCCATCCGCCGTGCAGGAAGAGTTCTACCAAGCTCGCAAGAAGCTCGGGGATGAGGCGCGCAACCTGGCGCCCGGCGTCTACGGCCCCTTCGTCAACGATGAATATTCGGACGTCAGCTTCGCCCTGTACGCCCTTAAGGCGAAAGGTATGCCGATGCGCGAGCTGGCAAGGCAGGCCGAGACGATCCGCCAGGATCTCCTGCACGTGCCGGGTGTCAAGAAGATCAACATCCTGGGCGAACGTCCGGAGCAGATCTTCGTCGAGTTCTCCTATACCAAGCTGGCAACGCTCGGCGTGTCGGCACGGGATATCGTTGCGGCCTTGCAGCGGCAGAACACCGTTACGCCGTCGGGCTCGATCGACACTGAGGGGCCGCAGGTCTTCATCCGGGTCAACGGCGCGTATGACAGCGTCGAGGCGATCGCCGACACGCCGATCGTCGCAGCGGGGCGGACGCTGAAGCTTTCCGACATCGCCGAGGTCCGCCGCGGCTATGAGGATCCTGCCACCTATCTCATCCGCCGCCAGGGCGAGCCCACCATCATGCTCGCGGCGGTTATGCAGGAGGGCTGGGATGGTCGTGCGCTCGGCAAGGCGCTGGAGGACAGGACGGCCGACATCTTACGGACATTGCCGCTCGGGATGACGCTCGACAAGGTGTCAGACCAAGCCGTCAACATCAGTTCGGCGGTTGACGAATTCATGATGAAGTTCGCGATGGCGCTCGGCGTCGTACTGCTGATCAGCCTGCTCAGCATGGGCTGGCGCGTCGGCATCGTCGTGGCGGCCGCTGTCCCCCTGACGCTCGCCGCCGTGTTCCTCATCATGCTGGAGACCGGCCGGTTCTTCGACCGGATCACGCTCGGCGCCTTGATCCTGGCGCTCGGTCTCCTCGTGGACGATGCCATCATCGCCATCGAGGTGATGGTGGTGAAGATGGAAGAGGGCATGGACCGCATCAGAGCCGCGGCCTATGCGTGGAGCCATACCGCGGCACCGATGCTGTCGGGAACGCTGGTGACGATCGCCGGCTTCCTGCCGGTGGGCTTCGCCCGCTCGACGGCCGGCGAATACGCCGGCAACATCTTCTGGGTCGTGGGGTTCGCGCTCATCGTCTCCTGGATCGTCGCCGTGGTCTTCACGCCGTATCTCGGCGTCAAGATGCTGCCCGAGATCAAGCCGATCGAGGGCGGTCACCACGCGATCTACGACACGCCGAATTATCGGCGCCTGCGGCGGCTCATCACCTTTGCCGTGCGCCACAAGTTCGTGACCTCCGGTATCGTCGCTATCGCCTTCGCGCTTTCCGTTGCCGGCATGGGCGCCGTCAAGCAGCAGTTCTTTCCGACATCCGACCGCCCGGAAGTGCTTGTCGAGGTTCGCCTGCCGGAAGGCACCAGCATCGAGACGACGACCGCCACGGTCGAGAAGCTCGAGCACTGGCTTGACGGCCAGCCCGAGGCCAAGATCGTCACCAGCTATGTCGGTCAGGGCGCTCCGCGCTTCTTCTTCGCCATGGCGCCTGAGCTGCCCGATCCTGCCTTTGCCAAGATCGTCGTGCTGACCCCGAACGCCGAGGCGCGCGAGGCCTTGAAGGAGCGGCTCCGAAAGGCGGTGTCACAAGGGGTTGCACCCGAGGCTTACGTGCGCGTCACTCAGCTTGTCTTCGGACCGTACACGCCGTTCCCGGTCGAGTTCCGGGTCGTGGGACCTGACCCCGCAGAACTCTACAGCATCTCCGAGAAGGCTCTCGACATCATGCGAACCGTCCCGGATGTGCGGCAGGCCAGCCGCGACTGGGGCAATCGCACACCCGTGCTTCGCTTTGTCCCGGACCAGGATCGTCTGAACCTCATCGGTCTATCGCCGGCCGAGGCTGCGCAGCAGCTGCAATTCCTCCTCACCGGCATTCCGGTCACGCAGGTCCGCGAGGACATCCGCAACGTCCCGATCGTGGCGCGCAGCGCCGGCGGCGAGCGGCTGGATCCATCGCGCCTGGCGGATTTCTCGTTGATGAGCCGGGAGGGCCGGCAGATTCCGCTCGACCAGATCGGCCATTCGGAGGTCCGTCTGGAAGAGCCGATCCTGAAGCGCCGCGATCGCACGCCGGTCATCACGATCCGCTCCGACATCAACGAAGCGACCCAGCCTCCGGAGGTCTCGAAGCAGATCATGAAAGCCCTTCAGCCGTTGATCGCATCCCTTCCTGCCGGTTATCGCATCGAAATGGGCGGATCGATCGAGGAGGCGGAGAAGGCCAACACCGCGTTGGGCAAAATCTTCCCGGCTATGATCGCCGCCATGCTGATCGTCATCATGCTGCAGGTGCGATCCTTCTCGACGATGTTCATGGTCGTGCTGACGGCCCCGCTTGGTCTCGTCGGCGTCGTGCCCATGCTGCTTACCTTCAACCAGCCCTTCGGCTTCAACGCCATTCTGGGCTTAATAGGACTGGCCGGCATCCTGATGCGCAACACGTTGATCCTGACCGAACAGATCAAGGAAAACCAAGCTGCCGGCCTGGATGACTATCACGCCGTCATCGAAGCCACGGTGCAGCGCGCGAGGCCTGTGATCCTGACCGCGCTTGCAGCGGTGCTGGCCTTCATACCCCTCACGCACTCCGTCTTCTGGGGATCGATGGCGTATACGCTGATCGGCGGCACGGCGGTCGGCACGGTGCTGATACTGCTCTTCCTTCCAGCGCTCTATACCGCGTGGTTCCGGATCAAGCCGGTGGCGGATGCGATCCCTGAGGATTTGACGCATGAACCGGAACCGGAACTGCGGCTGGCAACGGCTGCGGAATAGGGATTGCCGGAAGACGCGTCAAGGATCCCGCCCGCAGGATCTGCCTTGCGGGCGGGACGAGTTTACGCGTTTGCAGACAACCGCCCGCACGAGCCCCGCATGTCCGATCGATCAGTTCCGGAGACACCGATGAACCACCCGATCGGAATGCGAACTGATCTCGAGGAAGTGCGCGCTCGCATTCTGGAGGTGGCGGAGGAGCACTTTCGCCGCATCGGTTACCACAAGACATCGATGGCCGACATCGCCTCCGAACTCGGCATGAGCCGGGCGAATGTCTACCGTTTCTTTCGCTCCAGGGACGCGATCACCGGTTTCATCTGCAAGCGGATTCTGAACGAGGTTGCCGACATCGCCTTTGCGATCGCACGCACGAACGCCACGGCCTCGGAGAAACTAAGTCGGCTTTTGATCGCAGTTCACCACCATGGCAAGGCGACACTGATCGAGCAGAAGCATATGCACGACATGATTGTCGCCGTGATGGAGGAGAACTGGGCGATCATCAAAGCTCATATCGAGTGGATGGTGACGACGTTCGAGGCGATCATTCGCGAGGGCGTCGAGGCGGGCGAACTCGAGGTCGGCGACCCCGCAGAGGCGGCGCGTGCCGTCAAGACGGCGTTCATACCGTTCTTCCACCCGCTTCTGATCGAGCACTGCATTCAACACGGCGAAGACACCGAAGCGAGCCTGCGCGAGCAGATACGCTTCATTCTGAAAGCACTCGGCAGTCGGACTGAGCCACGTGTCCAATGATTGCAGCCTGCCGCTGCCGGCCGGCGCAGGACCACAATGCGGTTGTTACTATGCGCGACCGCCGGCTGGTCATGGGGTCGGCGAGCGCGACGAGATTTTGTGAGGCATGAGCCAACCGGGCCTCGGGCGGTCAAGCTTCGGAGGTTGGCACCGAGGCGTTCATGGCCCGCGGATCTGGCTCACCCGAAGGCAAGGCCCTGACCGATCCGCTCAACCAGTTGCGCACCGAACAGGCAGTTGCACCGAACAGGACCGGGAGATGGAAAAGCTCGGCGATCGATAGATGGCCAACCTGCGAACACGTCGGCATATCTGCGCCGCACCGGTCAGGTCTTTCGCCTGCCCCTTCGCGCGGCCTCCGGTTTGATCGCGGCTTCCGGTTTTATTCTGATGCGCAACGTCCCGCCCTCGGGACGGTCGATTTCGAACGCGTTGGTCTTGCGGACGAGATCGCTCAGCTTGCGAAAGCCGAAGGTACGCGGATCGAAGTCGGAAGCCAAATTGGCGAGCTGTGTCCCGACCGCACCGAGCGGTACCCAGCCGTCTTCGCTTTCCATCTGCGCGATGATTTTGCGGATGATCGGCACGGCCGCTGACGGCGGCTGCAACGGCTTCATGCTCGATACCGCTTCAGGCTCGTTCGCGGGGGCAGACGGCAGCAGGTTCTCGGTATAGACAAATCGCCGGCATGCCTGGCGGAAACTCTCGGGTGTCTTGTGTTCGCCGAAGCCGAACACGTCGATGCCCTGTTCACGAATGCGGGCCGCCAGCCGGGTGAAATCGCTGTCAGAGGAAACCAAGCAGAAGCCATCGAACCGGCCGCTATGGAGCAGATCCATCGCGTCGATGACGAGCGTGATGTCCGAGGCGTTCTTGCCTGTCGTGTAGGCAAACTGCTGCTGGGGTATGATTGCGTGCTTCGAAAGAACGTCGGCCCAGGCTTTCGAGCGCGAGCTGGAAAAATCGCCATAGATGCGACGCACGCTGGCCTCGCCGATCTTGGCGATCTCCTCGAACAGCCCATCGGCAATCTTGGCCGAGGCATTGTCGGCATCGATCAGAACGGCAAGGCGCGGCGACCGAGGTTCGGATGGCGTCATAGGGCTTTCCTTAGCGCTGTTCATGCCACCTGAAGTTCTTGCTTTCAATGTCAATGATCTCGCCGCAGTTCGCGCATTCCATCTGGGTGTGAGTACGAATCCAGCCGACAAGCGTCTTTGCCTGATGGCGGCAACGGGGGCATTCCACGTCGATTTCGAAGTTGTCCGTCTCGCGCTCTGTCATCGCCATGCCTCAGCTTTCGTCAGCGGCGGGCTCTCGCGCTTCCTTCTGCTCTATGGATGAAGGTTTCTCCTTCGCAGCTTTCCCGGCAAGCTTGGCTTCTTTCTTGGCCGCCTTGGCCTTGTCTCGTTGGCTCCGCTCGTATCGATAGTTCGGCTTCATCGCCATTCGAAATCTCCGTATGCAGGATTGGAGTATGCAGGATTGGAGTATGCAGGATTGGGCAAGTTTTAAGCAAACACCGCCGCGGTTTTCCATGGCTGTTGCAAACCGAAAGCGCGCAGATCAGACCGCGCGCTTTCCGTCACCGAGCTCAGTAAATCTCAACGGCGCGGTCGTAGCTGATCCCCGCACTCTTAAGCGCGGCAAGGAAAGCGACACTCGCGTCATCGGCAGCACCATCTTCGGCGCAGCGCTTCATCGCGTCAGTCCAAGCCAGGCTGTCGTTTCCAGGCCAATGGTCAAACAGGAAATCCGAAGCCTGTGCGACGGACTCAATGAGAGTGAAACCGATAGGGCCAGCGATGTAGACAACCACAGGAGCCCGGAATTTTTTGTGAACCATCGTGCACCCTACGCCCGACGGCGCCGAAAGACGAGCGCGGCAGCAACATTATTCAGCCAGCCTTGATCGCATTGCGGATGCCGCTACCGGAAATCAGCGGCGGTCAAAGTGTAGGAGTCGCGGCGGTTGCGGACATAAACCTTGCCGGCCACGTCTTGGATGGTGGCCCGCAAGGCGTCGAATGCCGTAAGACAGGCCGTCTCGGTGCTTACTTTTCCGCCTGGGACAACGCCGGATTTGGCCAACGCCTCTGCCTCGATAAAGAAACGGATCCGAAACATGCCGTCATGGCCGATGAAGCAGACGGCATTGCGCGCTTCGTCGAAGCTGCGACTGGGATTGGGGAAAGCTAGGGTCATGACTGGTCTCCCGATAATTCAGGAACGCCAACAAGAGCTGGCCGCGCGGCGATCCTCCCCTTGCGGCGTTCGCTGGTGCGAAGGTTGAGGGACAGCATATTGTTCGTCGCTTCCGAACGGCTGAGCCCGATCATAGAGGTACCGTTCACATGCGCAGGAATCCCCGTGAAGACATGATAGACGGTCCAGGAACGATCGGCTTCCACGCGGCGGCCATATTGGTGGTCTCTAAACTCGCATGCCTGAGCGCCGCTTGCATTTTGCTCGTCCGGACGAGCCCAGATGCTGCGGGCGACATCGGTGGGCTGGTTGCCGGCGTTCATGATGTCGGCCCTTTGTCCATGCCCGCCTGCGCGGCAATGACGCCGGAATAGATCGTCGCGCCGTCGGTGTCGGCAATCGCGACGGCATCTGGCCATTGCGGCATGTTCAGCGTCCTTGCCAGAAGCCGCGCGATCTCGATTGCCGCTTCCAGATCGACCGCTTCCACAGTCTCACGGCCGACGACGGCATGAGCGTCGTCCGCGGCGCGGACGCGATAGAATTCAATCACGACTTTCATCCGAGCCCGTCGCGCACAAACATCCCGCCGTCAGCCTTGCTCTTTCCTTGAGCGGACCCCGCCGGCGCCTTTGATTTGAACGAACGCGCTCTCAGGTTTGGCCGGTGTCTTTTCCTGCTTCGGCTTTCTGATCTCGCCGTTCGAGCGCTTCTGTCCCTTGGCCATGTCCGAATGTCCTTTCGATGAGCATCATGCCGTCCTCTGGCACGTCGCCGGCCGTTTCCAGCCGGTCCTCCGTCACGACCCGCTCATGCGGCTCGCTTTCGTTGCGGACGCGGTATTGCGGCGAGTTTCCCCTCGGCGGCAGGGTTCCGGTGACGCGGTAGACTTCACCCGTCTTCGGACCGACGCCGAGGCCGCCCTTCAGCCGGACCGCCTGTCCGATGTCGAAAAGGCGCGCCGGCGCGCCATGCTGGATCGGGCGTGTGTTGCGTTGCAGAAGCGTGGTCATGGTTGTCTCCGTCCCTCGACGAGCCGCAGCGCCGGAAGCGGCGCATGCATTTCATTATCGAAAATTCGGAAGGCGGATGGCGAGGCTTTATCGTAACGAAAGCCACCTCGACCAAATCAACGAATTTAATATATGCGCTCCAAGGGCACCGCGGGCAAGACCGCGACAGCGTTTATTTTCATCGGATAAATAAAAGTCTAAACACAGATTTCAAAAACACCAAAAATCGGCTGCTTTTTGCGAGATTTTTTTCGCGTCTCGCAATTTATCTTCGTCGATAATTTTGCGGGTCCGGTAAATAATTTCGGCGCTCCTGGCTATCGCACGGCAAGCCGTCTATAAAAGGATATGCACACTCGTTCAGCCCCAAGCAAGAAGTCGCCCTTAAAACTCGGCCGCCCGACAGCCGCGCCAAGCCCGGCATCGAGGACATCCGGCGATCGCGGCAAGGCCGATACTGCGGTTTAGCGCTCCTGGCCCGATCATGTGCGGCATTGTCTGGATAACTGCGGTCCCGGCATCCATTTCACTGAAGGGAGAATACCCATGAGAACCATGAAAACACCGGATACCCCACGTGTCCTGATCGCTGTGGTGACCAAGTCATCCAAGATCATGTCGGCGCGGCTGACCATCAGAACCGACGAAGCAGCAAGGCGCAGGATCGCCGACACAGACGGAACTCTAAGGCGGGCACGTGAAGTCGCGGAACGCAACCGCCTGCTTTGAATCGATTGGCGCCATGAGCGCCTACGCAGCCTCCGTTCCGCAACCGGGCGAAGCACGTCGACAGCCGAGGCAGAGACCTCGCTCCATTCCGCTCGAGAGACAGGGCGATCAATGCGTCCGGATCACAACCTGTTGTCCACCCAAGGTGACCAGCATCTGCTCGGCGCCCTTCGAACAAGAGCGCGACAGTACAGAGGCGGATCGCTCAAATCAGGTGAGGAATTGGTTCAGTTGACCCTGCGGACTGCGATCGAAGAATATGGTTGCCGACCTCCAGACATGAGCCTCCACGATTGGCTACTAAGTATCATGCGGCGGTATTTGCACTGACCGAAGGCGCCCGCGCTGGTCTGGTCTATAATGGTCGCCGCCTCAAAGGCGAGGCATAGGCTCATTTCCCGCCGGCGATCGAGTGAGAGCTTGAACGTCCGTTCATCCCCCGGACCATTCCGTGCGCCACTTGCCGTCTATCCCCTGAACGAGGACCTCAGCTTCGAAGCCGTGTAACGCAGTTTCGTTTGCAGCCTTGATCGCGGCCATGACTGCATCTGCGTTCGACTTATAGACATATTCCTTACCGTCGTAGCCAATCTTCCAGCAATGAGCGTCCTTAAATATATAGTATCTCGCTCCTGCCATGCTGGCCGCCTCTTCAATGCCGAAGAATAAAAATTGGATGGACAACCGCGGTTGCAGCACCGTTGTGGAACTGCCTTGAAATAAAGTCCCGGACATCCGGCCGTTAGCAAGGCTGTCCTTGCTGCGTCACGCCGGAGCACTGTGCGCCTTTCCCTCTCGATTAGCTAGTCGCATAATGCTGGACGATGGCTCCCCCTCAGTTGGTGAGCTGCAGCCTGGAAAATTTGTTGGCGATCGTCTGGAACACGTTGGGGAGCTTGGCCGGATCCTCGACGTAGTAATAGTCGCTCGGGTCCGAAGCGCAGGCGCTGTAGAGTGAGCGGTTGGCCGCAGTGTCTGCCTGCAGCACCATGGTGTAGATCTGGACGCCCTGGTTCTTCAGCTGGGTGCAGACATCCTTCGTCCGTCGACATTGTGCGCCGCCGTTTTCCGAAGCTGCGACACATTGGAGTCTCGCCCGGCACCCTGCCGGCCTTGTCTTCCTGGCAAATTGCTATATAGACGCGCTCAATCTGCCGGTCCTTGCTGGGGGCTGAACGGAGGGCCGTGGTCATCAAAGACCCCGACACGAAGCCAGAAGCGCTTCCTGCCTCCCGTGTCTCCGCTCTCGACCGTCTCGTGATGCTCCTTTCTTCCCCACGCCTTGGCGACCGGGTCAGACAAGTTGCAGAGGCTTAGCCGCGAGGGCCGGTGTGAGAGAAACGAAGAAAGGCAGAAAAACATAATGGCTCTTTACGAACATGTGTTTCTTGCCCGGCAGGACCTGTCGCAGCAGCAGGTTGACGCGCTTGTCGAACAGTACAAGGGCGTCATCACCGCGAATGGCGGCTCGGTCGGCCGGATCGAGAACTGGGGACTGAAGTCCCTCACCTACCGGGTCAAGAAGAACCGGAAGGCTTACTACACGCTGATGGACATCACCTGCCCGCCGGCCGCGCTCAACGAAATGGAGCGCCAGATGGGCCTGTCGGAAGACGTCCTTCGCTTTTTGACCATCAAGGTCGAGGCGCATGAGGAAGGCGCTTCGGCGATGATGCAGAAGCGCGAAGAGCGCTCCGAGCGCGGCGGCTTCGGCGACCGCGATCGTGGCGATCGCGGCCCGCGTTCCTTCGGCGATCGCGACCGCGGTGACCGCGGCCCGCGTTCGTTCGGCGACCGTGACGGCGGCGACCGTGGCCCGCGCCGTCCGCGCGAAGGCGTTGAAGGAGGTGCAGAATAATGGTCGACATCAACCAGATCCCGACCCGGCGTCCGTTCCATCGCCGCCGCAAGACCTGCCCGTTCTCCGGCGCCAATGCTCCGAAGATCGACTACAAGGACGTGCGTCTCCTGCAGCGCTACATCTCCGAGCGCGGCAAGATCGTGCCCTCGCGCATCACCGCCGTCAGCCAGAAGAAGCAGCGCGAGCTCGCCAAGGCGATCAAGCGCGCCCGCTTCCTCGGCCTGCTGCCCTACGTGGTTCGCTGATTTCTCGAGCGGGCGGCTCCCCGCCCGCTCTTTTCACCGACGTGACGGGCGCGTCGGGTTGAGCATCAAATCCCGAGTTGGGGCCAGTCGGCCTCTAACTGCCCAGACAGGCAGGACAGCGACAAGAGCGGCGACGCCGCACCAAGCTTCCTGACCTGTTCCAATTCAATCAATGTCGATCGAAGGATCGGCGGCACTGACAAAGGAACGAAACCATGGAAGTCATTCTCCTCGAGCGCATTTCCCGCCTCGGTCAGATGGGCGAGACCGTAAAGGTCAAGGACGGGTTCGCCCGCAATTTCCTGCTCCCCCAGGGCAAGGCGCTGCGCGCCAACGAAGCCAACAAGAAGAAGTTCGAAGGCCAGCGGGCCCAGCTCGAAGCCCGCAACCTCGAGCGCAAGTCGGAAGCCGCAAAGATCGCCGAGACGCTCGACGGCAAGAGCTTCATCGTCGTGCGTTCGGCCGGCGAGACCGGCCAACTTTATGGCTCGGTGTCGACCCGCGACATCGCCGATCTGCTCACCGCCGAAGGCTTCACCGTCAACCGCAACCAGATCGAGCTCAACCAGCCGATCAAGACCATCGGCCTCTCCAATGTGGCGATCGCGCTGCATCCGGAAGTCGAGGTCACCGTGACGCTCAACGTCGCCCGTTCGGCCGACGAGGCGGAGCGCCAGGCCAAGGGCGAGACGCTGACCACCGCCGAAGCCATTTATGGCGAGGATATCAACGACAACGCCCGGCCGGAGAATTTCTTCGACCCGAACGCCGAGTTCGAAGGCGGCGAAGAGAACACCTGATCTCTGGGGCCTGATCTCTGGGGCCTGATCTCTTAGCCTGATCTCTTAGCCTGATCTCCGGGCCTGATCTCCGGGCCTGATCGGCACAGTTTCCGAGGCATCACTTCGGCTCGCACATGTCCAGGATTTCTGGACCAACGCCCGGGTCTCCGACCCGGGCTTTTTTGTGCCAAAAGGAACTTTTCGCCACCCTATATCTTGTGCACATTACAGCGTGGCGCGTCGATTGGACGCGGGCGATGCGCCGTGCGGTTCGATTTGGCATCCAGTCCGGTTACCGGGTGGTCCGACTGAGGGGACATTTGGTCATGAATATCCTGTTGAAACACGTTCTCGAGCGCCTGGTGCGCGCCGGCGACCTCAAGGTGACCGGACCGAAAGGCACGACGCACAAGTTCGGCGACGGCAGCGGCGAGCCGGTGCATATCCATATCAAGACCACGCATGCCGAGCGCGCCATCACCTTCGACCCGATGCTGGCGGTGCCCGAAGCCTATATGGACGGCGAGCTGGACGTGCTCGAGGGCGGCGTTCTCGGGCTGATGCGCATCGCGTTCCAGAACATGGGATCGAGCGGCATCGACGTCACCTGGTCGAAGGCGATCGAGGGCCTGCGCCACGCCTTCCGCCGGCTGCAGCAGATCAACACCGCGTCGCGCTCGCGCCGCAATGTCGAGCGCCACTACGACCTGTCCGGCGAGCTCTACAAGCTCTTCCTCGACGAGGACATGCAGTATTCCTGCGCCTATTTCGAACAGCCGGACATGACGCTGGACGAAGCGCAACTGGCCAAGAAGCGCCACATCGCCGCCAAGCTCAGGCTCAAGGCCGGCCAGACGGTGCTCGACATCGGCTCCGGCTGGGGCGGCCTCGGCCTCTATCTCGCCAAAGCCTTCGACGTCGACGTGCAGGGCGTGACGCTGTCGACCGAGCAGCAGGGCGTCTCCACCGACCGCGCGCATGCGCAAGGCTTGCAGGACCGCGTGCATTTCGATCTCAAGGACTATCGCCACATCAACGAGCGCTTCGACCGCATCGTCTCGGTCGGCATGTTCGAGCATGTCGGGGTCAACCACTACCGCACCTTCTTCGACAAGGCTGCGACGCTTCTGAAGCCCGACGGCGTGATGCTGCTCCACACCATCGGCCGCTCCGGCGTGCCGTGGGCGACCAGCGCCTTCATCCGCAAGTACATCTTCCCGGGCGGCTACGTCCCGGCAATGTCGGAGGTGCTGCCGGCGATCGAGAAGTCCGGCCTGGTCGTCACCGACATCGAGATCCTGCGTCTGCACTACGCCGAGACGCTCAAGCATTGGGGGGCCCGTTTCGCCGCCAATCGCGACAAGGCGAAGGCGATCTATGACGAGCGCTTCTGCCGAATGTGGGAGTTCTATCTTGCCGCCTCCGAGGCCGCCTTCCGCTGGCAGGACCTGGTGATCTTCCAGTTCCAGATCGCCAAGAAGAACGACACGCTGCCGATGACGCGCGACTATATGGCCAAATGCGAGAAGGCGCTGGAGCTGCGCGATATCGCGCACAAGGAGCCGGCGGCGCCTGCGCCCGCCAAGCCGACACGCCGCAAGAAGGTGGAATAGGCGATTTAGACCTAAGCCTTGGCAAAGGTCGTCTGTCGGCGGCAGAGCCGGTTTTTGAGCGCTAGCGCCGCCCTTCGGGAATTTCCCTCAGCCCCCGCCAGCCGATGATGACTTGCTATCGGCGTGGCAGCCTGTGACAAGTTCGACCTTGTCATGACCTACCTCATCTACACCACAGCTGCCCTTGCCGAGATCGCCGGCTGTTTCTCGTTCTGGGCGTGGTGGCGGCTGGAAAAGTCGCCGCTCTGGCTTCTTCCCGGACTCGCCTCGCTGGCGCTCTTCGCCTTGCTGCTGTCGCTGGTCGAGACGGACGCGGCGGGCCGCGCGGACGCTGCCTATGGCGGCATCTACATCGTGGCCTCGCTCGGCTGGCTGTGGCTGGTCGAGGGCGCGCGCCCCGACCGTTGGGACCTGGCGGGCGCGGCGCTCTGCATCGTCGGCGCCTCCGTCATCCTGCTTGCACCAAGGGGAGCCTGAGGTGGAATTGCCCGCCCTGCTCCGACAAGGCATCGACAGCCTCCTGGAGAAGGTGCCATTGCCGGCGCTGAAACAAGCGGCGCGGACGCTCTCGGAACGCTACCGCGCCGAGCTGCGCGACGGCCGCTTGCATATGGGCGAGGAGATGGCCGTCAAGGCCTATCTGGCGACGCGGCTGCCCGCCACCTATGCCGCTGTACGCGCTGGCCTCGATGCGCTGGCCCATGCGCTACCGGATTTCCACCCGAAGACCTTGCTCGACATCGGCGCCGGGCCTGGCACCATGCTGTGGGCCACCTCAGATGCCTGGCCAGAGTTGGAACAGGCGGTTCTGGTCGAAGCAAGCGCGGCGGTACGCAAGGTCGGGCAATCGCTTGCGGCCGGCACGATCGCCGCCCGCGCCGAATGGGTCGCCGGCGACGCCACCATCGATCTCGACGACATCAAGCCCGCCGACCTTGTCAGCATCGCCTATGTGCTCGATGAGGTCGCGCCGGCTTCGCTGCCGAAGCTCGTCGGTCGCCTCTGGCAGCTCACCGCCGACACCCTGCTTATCGTCGAGCCCGGCACGCCCGCCGGCTGGCAGCGCATCCTTGCCGCCCGGCAACAATTGATCGAAGCCGGCGCGCATATCCTGGCGCCTTGCCCGCACGCGACGCCCTGCCCGCTCAAGCCGCCAGACTGGTGCCATTTTTCGCGCCGCGTCGCCCGCTCACGCTTGCATCGCCTGGTCAAGGAAGCCGACGTGCCATGGGAGGACGAGAAATTCATTCACCTTGCCGCCTCCCGGCAGCCAGCGCCGGCGCTCCCGGCACGGGTGCTTGCGCCGCCGAAAGGCGGCTCCGGCAAGGTGGTTCTGAAACTCTGCCAGCCGGACGGAAGCGCCGGCGAGCGACTGTTCAGCAAGCGCGACGGGGACGTTTTCAGGGCCGCGCGGCGGGCGGACTGGGGCGATACGCTGGGATAGGAATTTTCTTGTTTTGTTCTCGTTCGAAGCGCTATCTTCAGCCTCTTCGATTCGAGTCAATGACAATTCTTTCCACGTGAAAATTTTGCTGTGAATCGCGAGTATCAAAGTCAGTCGGAATCTTACTGTTGCAGAAAGGTCAGCACCCTTTCTTTCCGTTCTGATATCGAGGAGGCGGGATCGAAATCGGGGAAATCATGGCAGAGGCGGCACTGAAATTCGGCGCGGCGGAAACGCCGCTTTATCGCGAGGCACCGAACAACATCGAGGCCGAGCAGGCGCTGCTTGGCGCCATCCTCGTCAACAACGACGCCTTCTACCGCGTTTCCGATTTCCTCAAGCCGGGACATTTCTACGAGCCGCTGCACCGCCGGATCTTCGAGGTCGCGGCCGAACTCATCCGCATGGGCAAGATCGCGACGCCGATTACGCTCAAGACCTTCCTGCCGGCCGACGAGAAGGTCGGCGACATGACGGTGGCACAGTATGTCGTGCGCCTCGCCGTCGAAGCGGTCACCGTCGTCAACGCCACCGACTATGGCCGGGCGATCTACGACCTCGCGACGCGCCGGGCGCTGATCACCGTCGGCGAGGACATGGTCAACATCGCCTATGACGCGCCGGTCGACATGTCGCCCTCCGACCAGATCGAGGATGCCGAACGGCGGCTGTTCGAGCTTGCCGAAACCGGCCGCTACGATGGCGGCTTCGAAAGCTTCAACGATGCGGTGAAAACCGCTGTCGACATGGCCAACGCCGCCTATATGCGTGACGGCCACCTGTCAGGCATCGCCACCGGGCTGCGCGACCTCGATCGCCGCATGGGCGGCCTGCAGCCCTCCGACCTGATCGTGCTCGCCGGGCGCCCGGGCATGGGCAAGACCTCCTTGGCCACCAACATCGCCTTCAACATCGCCGAGGCCTATGTTCCGGCGCAGCAGGCCGACGGCAGCTTCAAGGCCGCCAATGGCGGCGTCGTCGGCTTCTTCTCGCTCGAAATGTCGTCGGAGCAGCTCGCCACCCGCATCATCTCCGAGCAGACCGAGATTTCTTCGTCGAAGATCCGCCGCGGCGAGATCACCGAGATGGATTTCGAAAAACTCGTCGCCTGCTCGCAGACGATGCAGAAGATCCCGCTGTTCATCGACCAGACCGGCGGCATCTCGATCGCGCAGCTCTCCGCCCGCGCGCGCCGGCTGAAGCGCCAGCGCGGCCTCGACCTCATCGTCATCGACTATATCCAGCTGATGCAGGGATCCTCCGCCCGCGCCTCGCAGAACCGCGTGCAGGAAATCACCGAGATCACCACGGGTTTGAAAGCTCTGGCCAAGGAGCTCGGCGTGCCGATCATCGCGCTGTCGCAGCTGTCGCGTCAGGTCGAAAGCCGCGACGACAAGCGCCCGCAGCTCTCGGACTTGCGCGAATCCGGCTCCATCGAGCAGGACGCCGACGTGGTGCTGTTCGTCTATCGCGAGGAGTATTACCTCAAGAACCGCGAGCCGAAGCTCGGCACCGAGGAATACGTCAAGTGGGAAAACGAGATGAACGAGGCGCGCGGCAAGGCCGAGGTGATCGTCGCCAAGCAGCGCCACGGACCAACTGGCTCCGTCAGCCTGGCCTTCCATGGTGAGTTCACACGGTTCTCGGATTTGGCCGAGGAGCATCATTTGCCAGAGAGGTTTGAGTAGCTCTTGGCAAAGGCCTCATTCCTTCACCCCCCTCTCTGTCCTGCCGGACATCTCCCCCTCAAGGGGGGAGATTGGATGTCGCGTCGGCTTTCGCCAATCACCGACGCGGCAAGATGGGCGCCGTCGGCAAAACTGCTGATCTCCCCCCTAGAGGGGGAGATGTCCGGCAGGACAGAGGGGGGCGCTGTCCCGCCGGCCTATCCAATGTCGGGCCGCGCCTAATGGCCAAATCGCGCGTTCAGTTCATCTGCCAGAATTGCGGCTCGGT
>NZ_JAIUHK010000034.1:0-68551 GCF_020165075.1 Mesorhizobium sp. CA4 | reverse complement strand
TTCTTCGACGCCGTTCAGGCGGCCTTGCTCTGCAGCGTACCCGCCTAGCCGCTGCCTCTCCGGCCCGGCCCGCGACCGGACAATAAGCCTGCCTTCCGCGATCGCAGCAAGGGCCGAACTACAGCCGCGCGCCATTCATCATTCATTCATAATATCAGCAGATTCTCACGAGCGGGCATGCTGATGCTCCTCAACTGCAACACCAGACTGTCGGCAGGCTGCGGATTCGGGTGGCGGCGAAACAGACACGGGCGGGGGGAGGAGGACTGACCAAATGTCGAATAGAGAAATCGGAACATCCCGTTTGCTCGGGATGCGTGTCGCCGATCTGCAGGCGCAAAGCTGCCGTACGTGCCGTGGATAGCTTCGGGTCAGACTCTCACGTCCCTACAGGTCTTAGCGGCATCGAGAGAGGCCCATCGCGCCCGACACTGTAGAAAAATCGCATGGTCTCCGACCGGGGGAAAGGCGGTAGCGCTCTCCCGACTCGAACACCTGAACTCACATAACCATCCTATTTATACGCCGAGACCGCAATTTGCCGCAGTGCTAGATCGGTGCCCTTCCGGCGGAGGTTGATGCACTCTAGATCCTGATCTCTGAACAGAAGTCCGTGCACTAGGCGGACATATGCCGGCGGCGAGGTCATGAAAAGCGATTCCCTTCCCTACCCTCCTCGGGGTCTCTCACGTGAAGAGGCCGCTCGCTATGTCGGCGTAGGCGTAACCAAATTTGACCAAATGGTCGCCGACCGCCGCATGCCAAAGCCGAAGAAAATAGATAGTCGTGTAATCTGGGATCGCCTCAAACTGGAGGCCGCGTTCGCCGATCTCCCCGGCGACGATGAAGAGAATATTGTCGACTTTCTCTTGCAAGGGAATCATCGTCGAGAATAGTCTAGGCCCCTGATGGAACAGCGCCTGAAAGACAAATATCCGGGCTTGTCTTCCTACAAGGATCGGCATGGAACGACGCGGTGGCGCTACCGCGTCAACGGACGTCTGGTGACGCTGCCCGCCCCGAACGATGTAGGTTTCAAGGAAGCCTACCAAGCCGCGGTCGAGGGCCGGAAGATCCACAAAGCGCAGGTTGTAAGGATGCCGGGTGCTGCCTTGCCGGGAACCTTCGGTGCGGCGGAGCAGAGATTGAAAGCATCGGTCAAGTGGCTCGCCCATGATGAGAGTACGAAATTCAAGAACAGCCGTCTGATCGAGGAATTTCTGGGCCTGCGGGTTGTCGATGACCATCCCCTTACATGGCGCGATGTGCCCGTTAAGAACCTGCGGCGAGTGCACGTCGAGGAGCTTCTGGGACGCTTCATCGCGACACCACACAAGGCTAAGCACCTGCTGGTTGCGATACGCAAACTCGTCAATGTCGCGATACGCCTGGAATGGATCGAAATCGATCCCACCGCAGCTGTGGAATGGCGTCCCGCCTACACAGGCTGGAAGGCTTGGCCAAGCGAAGCAATGCAGAAGTTTGAACAGCGCTGGCCGCTCGGCACGGCTGCGCGTACCTGCTATGGCCTCGCGCTTTGGCTGGGCAATCGTCGCGGCGATGTCGCCGATTTGCGATGGGACCAGAGGGTCACACGCAGGGTCATGATCGATGGCGAGGAACGTCAGTTCGACGGCTTCGACATCACCCAGGGCAAGAACAAGACCAGGACCGGAGGCAAGCGGCTTTTCGTTCCGATTACACCGATGCTTGCCGAAATCCTCGATGCCACTGACAAGCGGGGCGAAACGGTCTTGGTCACGGCTTATGGCCAGCCCTTCTCCGCCAAATCCCTGACCGGCACCATGGCTCATTGGTGCAAGCTCGCCGGGCTTCCGAAAGGGCTGACGCTGCACGGACTGAGAAAGTCGCTTGGCGTTTATCTCGCCGAGGCAGAGGCCTCAACCAGACAGCTCATGGATGTGCTCGGTCACGACGATATCGATCATGCCGAACTCTATTCGCGCGAGGCATCGCAGGTTCGGCTGGCGGTCCAGGGGATGGATCGAGTCGTGCGTCTTGTGACGCGCAAGCCCATGCTTGGCGAACCTCTTGGCGAACCTGTTGGCGAACCTGCCCGTAAGCCATTGATAAATAACGATAATGGTGGGCCCGGAGGGACTCGAACCCCCAACCAAGCGGTTATGAGCCGCCGGCTCTAACCATTGAGCTACAGGCCCCACGCGGGCTGGCTTAGTGTTTTTCGCTCGTCCGCACAAGGCTTTCGAAAGCGCTGGCGCAAAACGCCAAAATCAGCCCATATTCGCGCCCTAGAGCGGCCTGCGCCTCTATGGCGCGAAACAGGTCCGGCCCTTGCGCCGCACTGCCGGGAATCGATGCCTTTTTGCGGGTCGAGGCAGATGTGGATCGGGGCTGCGGACCGCAGACTTCGAGGAGTTTTCATGACCAGACATCTTTTGCCCATCGCGCTCGCTGCCGCGGTCGCGTTCCCGGCGCTGGCAAGCGCCGCCGACACCCAGCCTCCGCCCCGCATCATCGTGTCCGGCGAAGGCGAAGCGACGGTGGCGCCGGACATGGCGATCCTTTCGCTCAGCGTCATGCGCGAGGCCAAGAGCGCGCGCGAAGCGCTCGATGCCAACAACGACGCCATGGCGGCGGTGATCGCGGCGATGAAATCCGCCGGCATTGCCGAACGCGACCTGCAGACCGCCGGCATCCAGATCAACCCGCGCTACAACTACACCAACAAGGCCGACGGCAGTCAGGAAGCCGAACTCGTCGCCTACCAGGTGACCAACACGCTGTCGGTGCGCGTGCGCAACGTCGACAAGACGGGCGAGATTCTCGACAAGGCGGTGTCGCTCGGCGTCAATCAGGGTGGCGGCATCACCTTCACCAATGACGATCCGAAGGTGACGATCACCGAAGCCCGCAAGAAGGCCGTCGCCGACGCCATGGCCAAGGCAAAGACGCTTGCGGAAGCAACCGGCGTCAGCCTGGGCAAGGTGCTCGAGATCACCGACCAGAATGTCGCGCCGGTGCCGATGCCGATGGCCGCCAAGTCGTTCGATGCGGCCCGTTCGGCCGTCCCGGTGCAGGCCGGCGAAAACTCCTATAATGTCCAGGTCACGGTCACCTTCGAGCTGAAGTAACGTCGGTCGGCGCCGCAGGCGTCGCAGGCGCCACCGCCACCAAAAAAGCCCCGGAGGATCGGTCCTCCGGGGCTTTTTTCGAGCCGCGCCTCGTCTCAAGGGGCTCCGCTACTCAAGATTGATCTTGCAGAAGATGGTATCTCATAGGCGATCCTCTTTGAGGATCGTCCGCATAGACGGTCCTCGCAAAGGATCGTCCCTTTCAGCCTCAGCGATAAATGATCGGGCAGCCGCGCTCGTTGGCGAACACCACCACCACTCGGTCGCCATACTGGCGGCCGACAACCTTCACCGTGCGGCGGCTGATGTCGACGATGCGGGCGCGGTGCAGACCCATGCGCTCAGCTTTGTCGAGGGCACGGTCCGGCGAGCAGCCGCGCCAGTCGCGGTCGCGGCGCCAGTCGCGGCGGTAGCCGTCATCATCGCCGGTATAGATGCCGAAACGCGGGTCGTGCCTGTCCCCGAAACCGAGATAAAGGCTGTCCGCATGCGCCGGAATGGTGGCCAAAGTGCCAAGCCCGACAAAGGCCGAAAGGGCTGCCGTCTTGATCGTGTTGAGCATCGTCTTCTCTCCTTATTGTGGGCTCTCGCCCGTAGAACCGATGACTGGAAAATGCCTTTTTGCGTCTGAACCTTCCGCGAACCGGCCATTCATGTCCGGTTCATATAAGCGCGAACCCGCCAGGGTTCGTCGCTCTTCGCCAAAAAACGCCAACCCCCTCAGGTTCTAAACGCGAACCCGCAGGGTTCGTCGTTCCTCGTCAAAAGCGCGCCGCCGCCAGAGTTCGTCATCCAGATGCGAACCCGTCGGGGTTCGTCATCCCGACGCGAACCCATCAGGGTTCGTCGTCAAGTATATAATCAAAGTAGTCGTCCGGCTCGGCCAGATCGGTTTCCTTGGCCTTCACGCGGCCCTGGATCGAAACGCCGGCTTCGTGCACGGTCGCAGCGCTTCCCGAGACAAGCCTGTGCCACCAGTAGAGATCATGGCCCTCGGCGATGAGCCGGTAGGCGCAGGTCTTTGGCAGCCAGGTGATGGTGCGCACATTCTGCGGCGTCAGGCCGACGCAATCAGGCACGCGCGCCAGGCGATTGGCATAGTCGGAGCAGCGGCAGTTCTCGGCGTCGAACAGCCGGCAGCCGACGCTTGTCCAGAAGATCTCGCCCGTATCCTCGTCCTCGAGCTTCGACAGGCAGCATTTGCCGCAGCCGTCGCATAGCGATTCCCATTCGGCCGGGGTCATCGCCTCAAGCGTCTTCGTTTTCCAGAATGGCGCGGTCATTTTGGTGGATTTGGCCCTCCGCGGCCTTTTGGTCAAGCGCGCGGTGACGGGTGACCCGGTATCAACATTAGAAAAACACGAAATTGCCTTCAAAAGGCCGGCCAGGCATCCTTGGCTGGCGCCAATGCCCGGCGGAACCAATTGCGGCTGACGAAAGTTTGGGCAGGGATGGGACCCCACTAGGAGAAAATCGACATGAAACGCCAACCACGGATTCTGGCGGGCACGGCAATCGGCCTGCTTATGGCATCCGCGCCGTTGGGCGCGTACCCGCTGCAGGGGGGTGTCACTTCCGGCGGCCTGCACGGCGCGCCGCTTGTGCTGGCTCAGGCCGCTTGCGCCGAAGGCCAGTCGGCCGAGGAATGCGCGCAAGGCGGAGCCGAGCAGCCGCGCAAAAAGAAGCGCGAACAGCAGCAGCAAAGCGAATCGGCGCCCGCCACCGAACAAGCAGCACCTGCCGAGTCCGAGCAGAAGCCGCGCAAGAAGCGGCAGGAGCTGCAACAGATGCAGTCCGGCCAGTCAGATGAGGCTGCACCGGCCGAGCAACAGCTCAAGCCGCGCAAGAAGCGCGACCAGCAACAGCAGACCGAGTCGGCCCCGGCCGACCAGGGCGGCCAGCCTGCAACTGAGGAGCAGCAGTTCAATCCGCGCAAGAAGAAGCGCGAACAGCAGACCGAGGCGGCTCCAGCCGATCAGGGCGGTCAGCCGGCAACCGAAGAGCAGCAGCCACGTAAGAAGAAGCGCAACCAGCAGGCCGAATCGGCGCCGGCTGAGCAACCGGCCGAGCAGGCCGCCCCGGACCAGCAGCAACTGCGCAAAAAGAAGTTCAATCAGCAGCAGCAAAGCGAGACGGCTCCGGCCGAGCAGGCCACCCCCGACCAGCAGCAACTGCGCAAGAAGAAGCTCAATCAGCAGCAGGGCGAGACGGCTCCGGCCGAGCAGGCCGCCCCCGACCAGCAGCAGCAACTGCGCAAGAAGAAGCTCAATCAGCAGCAGCAGGAAGCGGCACCCGCGGAACAGCCGGCAAATGACAACCAGCCCGGCAAGCAGCGCAAGCAGGCCCAGCAACCTGCCGAGCAAAACCAGACCCCCGCCGAACAGACGCCAGCAGGCCAGGGTTCTCGCAAGCTCAAGCCGTTGCCGGTTCCCGGAACCGCGCAGGCACCTGCCGAGACCGAGCAGGCGCCGGCTCAACAGGAACAGCCTTCGAACCAGAACAAGAGGCAGGCCAAGAAACCGCTGACCGAGCAGCCTGCACCCGGGCAGCAGCAGCCTGCCACTGGTGAACAGCCGGCCAACAATCAGCCTGCCAACAACAACCAGCCCGAAAGCGGCGGCAATGCCGCGCAGGGCGCGGCGCCTGCCAACCCGAACGAGGCACCTGTCCTCGACAGCCAGAAGGATGCCATGCGCAGGCACAAGGGCCGCCAGCCGGCCGGCCAGAACGAGACTGGCCAAGCCGGCGCTGAACAGAGCGGTAATCAAGCCGAGCAGCATGGCGGCAATCAGGCCGGGCAACAAGCCGGTCAGCAGGCGCAGAGGCCGGCTCCAGTCGATCAGGGACCGCCGCCCACCGACGACAAGTCGGCGCAGCAGGCGATCAAGCCCGAAAAGATCGTCCCCGTGGACCAGGAGAAAGGTAAGCGGATCGAACTTACGCCCGAGCAGGTTGTCCGCGAGCGTCGCCGGCCGCAGGGTGCCGACGTGGTAAAGCAATTCGGTGACCGGGTGATCCTTCAGTTCAACAACCAGACGTTCGTGGAAAGCAACGAAGCTCCCCGCATCACCCGCGGCGCCAGGGATGTTTACTACGAGGATCTTTCGGACGGTCGCACGCGCGAAGTCGTGGAGCGCGACGACGGCGTCAGGATCATCACAATCCGCAACCGTAACGGCGACGTCATCCGGCGATCGCGCATTACACCGGACGGCCGCGAATATGTGCTGAGCTATGTCGACGAGCGCTACTATAACGATGTCGACGAGTGGCGCGATCCCGGCGACGACCTGCCACCGATGCGGCTCGACATCCCGCGCCGGGACTACATCCTGGATTCGGAGGAGGTCCAGGATCCGGACGAATACTATACCTTCCTCGAGCAGCCTCCGGTGGAAAGGGTGCAGCGCCTCTACTCGATCGACGAGGTCAAGCGCTCGGCCCGCGTGCGCGACATCGCCCGGCGTATCGATCTCGACACGCTGAACTTCGATTTCGGCTCGGCGACGATCTCCGACACCGAAGTGCAGAAGCTCGAAGGCGTGGCCACCGCCATGGAAAAGCTTCTGAAGAAGAACCCGGCGGAAACCTTCCTGATCGAGGGCCATACCGACGCCGTCGGCACGCCGGACGCGAATCTCGCGCTCTCGGACCGCCGCGCCGAGGCCGTCGCCGAAGCGTTGACCAACGCCTTCGGCATCCCGGCCGAGAACCTCACCACGCAGGGCTATGGCGAGGAATATCTCAAGGTGAACACGCCCGGACCGAACCGCGAGAACCGGCGTGTCGCCATCCGTCGCATCACCTCGCTGGTGGCGCCGGTGGCAAGCAACAGCGAGCAACAATGAGCGTTTGATTTCAAGATCCTGTCGGGATTTTCGGAATCAGCGCGCAAGAGGAAGGCCCGTCCGCTTCGGACGGGCCTTTTCCTTGCCGGCTCAAGAAGAATTGTCCTGCTTGATCCGCCCTGCTCATTGAATCGCCGCATTGCGGCACCCAGATTCTCTGCAGGGCGTTCCCTGCCCTGTCCCGACTCCAGCGGGACCCACTGAGCTCCGCCGGGTCCCCTCCCCGGCGGGGCTTTTTGTCTTGAAAACGGGCTTCATCTGGCCGAAATACGGTCCGGAGCAATTCCCGGAAAAGTGTGAAGCGGTTAGGCTCGGCGCCTTCGCCCTTCCGTCCGGAATTGCGTCAAACAAAGAGATAGAGCGGTTCGCCGTTTGGTGAAACGGTGAAAAAGCTCTATCGCAATTTGACCGGAAGGCTTCATGAAGCGTCTCGAACTCGCCATCGAATCCGTCATCCTGGCCTCGCGCTGGCTGTTGGTCGCCTTCTATCTCGGACTCGGCGTGGCGCTGGCGATCTACGCGCTGTCCTTCGGCAAGAAGCTCTATGAGTTCGTCATGAGCGCCTTCACGCTCGGCGACACCGACACGATCCTCAAGATGCTCGGTCTGATCGACGCGGCGCTTGTCGCCTCGCTGGTGGTGATGGTGATCATCTCGGGCTACGAGAATTTCGTCAGCCGCTTCGACGAGCAGGACGGCGAGGTCCATTGGCTGGGAACGATCGATGTCGGCTCGCTGAAGGTCAAGGTCGCCTCGACCATCGTCGCCATATCCTCCATCCACCTTTTGCAGGTGTTCCTGAATTCCGTGTCCTATACGACCGACCAATTGATGTGGTTGACCATCATCCACCTCGCCTTCGTCGTCTCGGCACTGATGCTGGCCTATATCGATCGGGTGATGGCGCTGGCGAAGGGCAAAAAGGCCGAGATGGATTGAGGCCGACCCCGACCGTCAGTAGATCCTTTTTACCTTCGTCTGCGAGTTCGCGAACACCTCGTCCGGGACGAAGAAGTCGCCCGCAAGCTGATCGGCCGCGCCCGGCGCGTAGGCCGAAAAGTCCGTCACGCCTTCGGCGCGCAGCACCTCTTCGTCGATGTAGAAATTGCCGGTCGCCTCGCGCGACGGACGCAGGAAGATCGCGTGCGCGGCGTCGGCCATGATGTCGGGCGAGCGGCTCATCGCAGCCACCGTGGCGCCGCCGAGAAGATTGCGCACCGCAGCCGTATCGATGGTCGAGATCGGCCATAGCGAATTGACGGCGATGCCGGCTCCAGCGAACTCGGCGCTCATGCCAAGCGTGCACATCGACATGCCGAATTTGGCCATCGTGTAGGCGACATGGTTCTTGAACCACTTGGCCTTCATATCGAGCGGCGGCGCCAGATTCAGGATGTGAGGGTTCTCTGCCAACTTCAGGTGCGGAATGCACATTTTGGAGACCAGGAACGTGCCGCGCGTGTTGATTTGGTGCATCAGGTCGTAGCGCTTCATGTCGGTCTCCAGCGTGCCGGTGAGCTGGATGGCGCTGGCATTGTTGACGCAGATGTCGATGCCGCCGAACCGCTCGACGGTCCTCGCCACCGCATCGGCAACCTGGGTCTCGTCGCGGATGTCGCAAAGCACCGGCAGCGCCTCGCCGCCAGTCCGCTCGATTTCTTCCGCCGCGCTGTAGATCGTGCCCGGCAGCTTCGGATGCGGCTCAGCGGTCTTGGCCGCGATCGTCACATTGGCGCCGTCGCGCGCCGCGCGCAGCGCGATCGCCAACCCGATGCCGCGCGATCCGCCCGAGATGAACAGCGTCTTCCCCTTGAGCGACATGTCTCGCCTCCCTCTTCAATTCGGGAGGCAACTTGCGCGGGCGATACACTTGGCGCAAGAGCCGAAGGGGCGGACCGAGGTTACGCAACGTCGTGCGCGGATAGGCTCAGACCAATACCAATCCTTGCCGCATCGCGATCGCGATGGCGTCGGTGCGGTTGGCGGCGCCGAGCTTGATCAGGATAGCGGCGACATGGAATTTCGCCGTGTGCACGGAAATGTTGAGCCGCCGGGCGATGACCTTGTTCGGCGCGCCTTCGGCGAGCAGCGCCAGCACCTCCGCCTCGCGCGGCGACAAAGCCGGGCGAGGCTGGTTGTCGTCAGGCGTCTCTTCCTCGGCAGGCTCATCATCGCGGAAATCGCCATGCGCGACCTCCGACGGCGCCGCGCTACTGACGCGGTAGCCGGAGGCGGCGAGCCGCGCTGCGGCGGCGATCAGCAGGCCATCTGCGGAGGCAGGCAGCAAGGCCAGCACATTGTCTGTCACCTGCTCGCTGCCCGCACGCCGCGAAAGCAGGACGATTGGCGTGGCCGAACTGACGACCCGGCTTTCCAGGCCGGCCTCATCGGCGACGGCGACATCCGCCAGTTGGCCGACGCCGCTTCCGGCCAATACCGGCAGCAGATCGTCGCTGGCGGCAAGCGCATCGGCAAGCTGCTCGGCGCGCCGGGCATCGGCGAGCGCCACCAGCACCGTCAGCCGATGGGCTGATGGTTCCGGCCGTGCAATCGCTTGTGCTGCGCTGTTTGCCATCAGCCCTCTCAGCTCAGCGGCTTCTCGCCGATGGTGATCGACACGTCGCGTTCGGCGCCGCCGCTCGAAACACCGAGCGTCACGGTTGTGCCGGCGCTGTCCGGTCCAAGCTTGCGGATCAGTTCGCGCGGACCATGCACGGCCTCGCCGTTCCAGGCGACGATGATGTCGCCGACATGCAGGCCGGCGGTCTTGGCCGGTCCGCTGTCGTCGAGGCTCATCACCATGGCCCCTTTCGTGTCGCCATTGCGGATCGGATGCAGCCCGGCGCCGAGATAGCCGCGCGCGACATGGCCCTTCTCGCGCAGCGTCGCGACTGCGCGCTCGATCGTCTCGTAAGGCATGAGCAGCGCACGCCGGCGCGGTCCGAACAAAAGCATGCCGATCAAGCCACCCTTGGCATCGAGCACCGGCCCGCCCTCGAAGCGCCCGCCGGTGTTGATGGCGAGGTTGATGCGCCGGTCGATCGTGCCGCCGCGCATCGAGCGCCAGGCCGGCCCGACCTCGCCGACCGTGCCGAACACGGCAAGCGCGGCGCCATCGCTATTGCCTGCGGCGATCGCCAGATTGCCGGGCCGCACGGCGCCGGCCTGGGCGAGTTGCGGCAAACCGTCAGCGCCGGAAGCCGGTTTCAGCAGGGCGACGCCCGTCGACGGATCGCGGCCGACGAGTTCCGCCTTGACGGTTTCGCCGGAAGCCAGCGTCAATTCGATCTCTTCGCCGGCTTCGACCGCTTCCTCGGCGGTGACGAAATAGCCGTCGCGCCAGTGGAAGGTGCTAGCGGTGCGGTGATGGTGCGTGACGAAACTCCCCAGCGCGGGGGCAGCGGTGGCCGCGACATCGGCGATCGCGTCGGAAAAGGCACTGAGATTGAAGTCGCTCATAAGACTGTCTCCTGGGTTCGGTGACCCAGATATCGCTCGGTAACACCGCCGCGGGTACTCGCCTGACGGCTAGTCGCCGGCCGGACTGGCCATCTGGTCAGGTCGCGGCAATTGCGGCTGCTCCGCACATATAGTCATCATTCTACGAGGGAACACGCCGATGGCTTTCGCAGCCGAAAAACTTCCATCCGACGACACCTTGCTCGATGCCTATTCGGCGACGGTCGCCGACGCCGTCGACCGCATCGGCCCAGCCGTGTGCCGTATCGAGCGCATCGGCGCCGGCGGTCACGGCTCCGGCTTCGTCATCGCGCAGGACGGGCTGGTTGTCACCAACTTCCATGTCGTCGGCGACGCGCGCGCCGTGCATGTCACCATGCCGGACGGTGCTTCGCGCGAGGGTCATGTGCTTGGCCGCGATCCCGACACCGACATCGCGCTCGTGCGCGCCGACGGCAGCTTTGCCGACGTCGCGCCGCTCGGCGATTCCAAGCGCCTGCGCCGCGGCCAGATCGCGATTGCGATCGGCAATCCGCTCGGTTTCGAATGGACCGTCACCGCCGGCGTCGTCTCGGCGCTCGGCCGCTCGATGCGCGCCTCGACCGGCCGGCTGATCGACGACGTCATCCAGACCGATGCCGCACTCAATCCCGGCAATTCGGGCGGACCGCTGGTGTCGTCGGCGGGCGAGGTGATCGGCGTCAACACCGCCATGATCCACGGCGCGCAGGGCATCGCCTTCGCGGTCGCCTCCAATACCGCCAATTTCGTCATCTCGGAAATCATCCGCTTCGGCCGCGTGCGCCGCGCTTTCATCGGCGTTTCCGCCGACACGACCAACCTGCCGCGCCGGGCAGCACTCTTGTCGCAGGTGACCACGAACACGGCAGTGCGCCTGCGCAGCGTCGAGAAGGACGGTCCCGCCGCCAAGGCCGGGTTGAAGGAAGGCGACGTCATCGCGGCAATAGACGGCCGGCCGGTCACCGGCGTCGACGACCTCGTGCGCATCCTCGACGCCGAGCGCATCGGCCGCGAGACGCTCTGCACGGTCGTGCGCCGCACCGGCGTCAGGCAGGTGACGGTGACGCCGGTGGCGCGGACGAGCTAAGATCGCCGCTGGCCTAACTCCCGGCCACGCCCTCGGCATATTGCGCCAGGAATTCCTCGCTTGGCGGGATCGGCTTGATCACATCGATCAGCACGCCATTGGGATCCCTGGTGATGAAGTGCCGCTGGCCGAACGGCTCGTCGCGCAAGCTGCGCAGGATCGGCAGGCCGGCGGCGACGACCCGCTCATAGACAGCGTCGGGATCGCGGACCTCGAAATTGATCAGCAGGCCCGATGTCCGCCCCCGCCCTTCTTCCGGGATCGTCTCATGGTCGCCCTGGACGATGCCGAGGTTGACGCGCCTGTCCTCGCACGAGCGCAGATGGACATACCAGTCGCTCGCAAACAGCGGCTCGAAGCGGAAATGCTCGACATAAAAGTCCGCGGTGCCTGCGACATCGTCCGTCATCAGCACCGGATAATAGCTGGTCGTCTTCATCTTTCCTTCTCCTCTCATCCAACATACAGTCTGTATGTAAATGCAAATAACATACAGGCTGCATGTATGCAACAAGGGTCCGAACGCCGCTCCAACCGCGACCGCACCGAAGCGACGCGCGCCGATCTGATCCGTGCGGCGCGAAAGCTGTTCACGGAAAAATCCTATGCCGAGACCGGCACGCCCGAGATCGTCGCCGAGGCCGGCGTGACGCGTGGCGCGCTCTACCATCACTTCGCCGACAAGCAGGCGCTGTTCGCGGCGGTCGTCGAGCAGGAAGCAGCGGCCGTGGCGACGGAGATCGACCAAGCCTCCCCGCCGTCGCTATCCGCGCGTGACGCGCTGATCGCCGGCTCGGACGCCTATCTCAAGGCAATGCGAGCGCCCGGCCGCACGCGGCTCCTGCTGCTAGACGGGCCGGCCGTGCTCGGCCGCGCCGCCATGGACGAGATCGACAACCGCCACGGCAACCGCTCGCTACGCGAAGGTCTGGTTGCGGCGATGCGCGCGCAAGCAATGACCAGATTGCCGGTCGAGGCGCTGACCGCCCTGCTGGCGGCCGCCTTCGATCGGGCCGCATTAGCCATCGAGGCCGGCGCGTCCGGCGAGGATTACCGCGCGGTGCTGATCGCGCTCATGGAGGGCTTGTCTGCGGCCCCTCCTCCGTCCACACGCCCGGCTCCGTCTCGTTGAAGCAGCCAAGCTGCCGCTTGAACTCATCGATCAGCCAAGTCGCTGCCGGCTTGGGGCTGCGGTCGTTGCGGTGCATGGCGTACATCGGTGAACGGACTTCGCGGTAAGGCTCGAGATCGAGCTCGACCAGCCGGCCGCTGGCCAGGTCGTCGGCGATCAGCCAGCGCGGCAGGCCGCCCCAGCCAAGCCCCTCGCGCATCAGCGCGTGCTTGGTGCGCAAGTCCGTCAGCCGCCAAGTGCGATAGGCAAACACGCCATAGTCGCGGCCGCGCGTCCGCTCCGACTGGTCGGTGACGACAAGCTGGATATGCTCGCGCAGATCCTCGAGCTCGACCGGCTTCGGCAGTTTCGCCAGCGGATGATCGGGTGCGGCAGCCGGCACCAGCGAGATGAAGCCGACGCGCAGCAGATTGACATCGGCATCGCCTTGCAGGCCGCCGAAGCCGAGATCCGCCTGGCCGTTGACGACTTGGTCGACGATCAGGCCAAGCGAGCCGATATAAAGCCGCAGCATGACCGCCGGGAATTGCGCCTCGAAGGCCTTGAGCACGCGCACTAGCGCCGGTGAGGGCAGCGCCACGTCGACAGATATCGCCACTTCCGCTTCCAGCCCTTGCCGGTAGCCGTCGGCACGCGAACGGATGCGCTGCAGCACGCCGATCATTCGCCGCGCATCTTCCAGCATCGCCTTGCCGACGTCGGTCAGCTGCGGCTCGCGCACGCCCTCGCGCTCGAACAATTTCAGGCCGAGCTGCGCTTCGAGATTGGCGATGCCATAGCTTACCACCGACTGCGCCCGGTTGAGCTTGCGCCCCGCGGCAGAGAAGCTGCCGGTGTCGGCCACCGCCACCAGAATTTGGAGCTGATCCAATGTTGGGTTCGGCTGCATGCTTCCCATCCATATTGTTGATGGATTGTATGCACATTATACCCATTATCCTGATGAGGCAGCAATCCCATATTGGCGGGGAAGTTTCAATCCAACCCCAAGGGGACACCGCCATGTCTATTCTTCTCGTTACCTCCAGCCCGCGCGGCGCCGCTTCGCACTCGACCCGCGTCGCTACCGACCTTGCCCGGAAGCTCGCTGCCACCGATCCGTCCAACACGCTCGTCGTGCGCGATCTGGTCGCCAACCCGCTGCCGCATATCGATCCCGACTACGCCACCGGCATCTACACGCCCGCCGAAGCCCGCACCGCGCGCCAGGCCGAGGTCGTCGGCGTTTCCGACGCCGTGCTCGACGAGCTTTTCGCCGCCGATACCGTGATCCTTGCCACCGGCTTCATCAACTTCAACATCTCCTCGACGTTGAAATCTTGGGTCGACCACGTAGCCCGCTCGGGCAAGAGCTTTGCTTACGGCGAGAACGGCCCGAAGGGCCTCGTCAACGGCAAGAAGGTCTATATCGTGCTCGCTTCCGGCGGCATCTACTCCGAAGGCGCCGCGGTGCAAATGGACCATGCAGTTCCCTATCTGCGCAGCGTGCTCGGCTTCCTCGGCATGACCGATATCGAAGTGATCCGCGTCGAGGGTGTCGGCATGGGCGCCGACGCCGTCACCGCCGCGCTTGCCAAGGCCACCGCCAAGGTCGACGCGATCGCCGCCGCCACGGCTGGCCAGGTCGCCGCCACGGCTGGCCAGGTCGCCGCCGCGGCCTGACCGCCGATGCCGGAAATAAAAAGAGGCAGGCGCCCGCCAGCGCCTGCCTCCTTTTGCATTTTCGCCCGCGCTATAGCGGCGGCAGCACCACGGCTGGATGGCGCTCCTTGCGCAGGACCAGCCTCACGGCGCCGGGCGCGATCCGATATCCTCCTGTGCCGACAGCGATCCGCCGGCCGCCAGCGCAAACAGCTGGAGCGACTTTTTCTTCCCCCTGGTCCTGACCACCTCCGACAATTTGAAGACACTGCCGCAAGGGCTGACCGTGTTCGTCGGCGAATTCACCACCGACTGGGGGGTGCTGTTCACCGGGCTGACACTGGCGGCACCTGCCGACTACCTTGCTCTATATCGTGCTGTCGAAGCAGTTCATTTCCGGCATCACGCAAGGCGCGGTCAAATAGGCACGGTCAAACAGGCGCAGTCCAACAACGAAGTCAGGGCATCAAAAGTGGCGAACCAGAACAAGATCATCATCACCTGCGCGGTCACAGGCTCGATCCACACGCCGTCAATGTCGCCGCATCTGCCGGTGACGGCTGAGGAAATCGCCACTGCCGCGATCGAAGCGGCCGAAGCGGGTGCCGCGATCGTCCATCTTCACGCCCGCAACCCGTTCGACGGGCGCCCCGATCAGTCGACCGAGGCGTTCGCCCCGTTCCTGCAGGTCATCAAGCAGCGCTCCAACTGTGTGGTCAACATCACCACCGGGGGTGCGGCGACGATGAGCGTTGAGGAGCGCGTCAGGCCGGCCAAGGTGTTCGCGCCCGAAGTTGCGTCGCTCAACATGGGCTCGATGAATTTCGCGCTGTTCCCGATGCTGGAGCGCTTCAAGACCTTCGAGCATGACTGGGAGCGGCCCTATCTGGAATCCTCGCGCGACCGCATCTTCCGCAACACTTTTGGTGACATCGAGCACATATTGCGCACCTGCGCCGACAACGGCACGCGCTTCGAGATCGAGTGCTATGACATCGGCCATCTCTACACGCTGGCGCATTTCGTCGAGCGCGGCCTGGTCAAGGCGCCGTTCTTCGTCCAGAGCGTGTTCGGCATCCTGGGTGGCATCGGTACGCACCCGGAGGACGTCGCGCACATGAAGCGCACGGCCGACCGCCTGTTCGGCGATGACTATCAATGGTCGGTGCTGGGCGCCGGCCGCCATCAATTGCCGATCGCCACGCAAGCGATTGCGCTGGGCGGCAATGTACGTGTCGGCCTGGAGGACTCGCTATGGATCGGCAAGGGCAAGCTCGCCCGCTCCAGCGCCGAACAGGTGACCAAGGTGCGCCAGATCATCGAAGGCCTCGGCGCATCGATCGCCACGCCCGACGAGGCGCGGCAGATTCTCCAGCTCAAGGGCGGCGACAAGGTCTCGTTCTGAGCTAGGAGAAGCTGGCCGGCGCAGCCGAAGTACCTTCAGCCGAACATCCGCTCGCCCTGCTCGTCGACGAGCTGGATGCCTTTCTTGATCGAGATGTCGACGGCGTCGTCCAGCCCGGCGAAGCGGTCGGCGCGGATGAAGCGATGCTCTTTCATCACACCATCCACTTCCTTCGAGACGACGCCGCAGGTCTGGTACTGGCCCTCGGCCTTGTAGGGCGTCGCGCTGATCAGGAATCCCTTGTGCTCGACCTGCTTGGCCGGCTTGGCGGTGCCGGTCTCCGTTGCTTCGCCACCGCCGCCGCCAAAAAGCTTCTTCAGAAAAGACATTTTTCAAAACTCCCATTCACGTGGGCACCAAGGATTCGCGGCGCCCCTTGTTACGCAGGCTTTGTCTCAGCATGCGCGAATGCGCCGCCGTGTTCCAGCCCCTTGACGAAAACGCCGACCAGAAGCTCGATCTGATGCCAGATCTCTTCGGCCTGCCTGCTGTCCGAATTCGCCACATAGCCGCTGGTCACAATGCCATGCACGCTTGACCACAAGGTCCGTGCCGCAAGCGCGCGGCGGTTGTCGTCGAGACCGAAATCACCTGCCTTGAGCACGCCGGCGACGATGTCGAAGAGTGCATCGAGCAGCGCGTCATAGGCATCGGGGCCAGGCTGCGTCGCGCGGCGGCGGTTGAAGGCAAGCACCGCCGGCCAACTGCCGGGATGCGCCTCGACGAAGCGCACATAGGCCGCCGCCATGGCCAGGATGCGATGCTGGACATCGGTCACCCCTTGCCTTTCGAGATCGGCCATGGCCGCCAGACCCGTCGCGCCGAGCCGGTCGAGCAGCCGCATGTTGACGGCGCGGTGCACCTCGTCGAGATCGGCAAAGAGGTTATAGACGGATCCGACGGAGATGCCGGCCTGCTCGGCGATGGTGCGCGCCTTCAGATTGTCGGCCCCGCCCTCGTTGAGCAGCGCCTCGGCAATGGCGAGCACCTTCTCGCTCATCTCTTCCTTGTCCAGCGCCATGCTCTTGCCTGTCCTTATATCCGGAGCCGCTCGTCGGCCCGGATTCATTCCATTTGCCTGCATTTACCATGTCCTGCGTCTCATGAACAGCGTTCAAAGTATCTCTTGAACAATGTTCATTTCCTGTTATTTTGAGTTGTGAACAACGTTCACGTAAACAGGGAGAAGACCATGCTTAGCCTGATCAAGACATTGCTGGACGGCGCCAGCGCACGGGCCGAGGACAATCTGAAGGATCGTTTTGCGATCGACCTTCTGGCCCAGCGCATCCGCGACGCGGAGGTGGGACTCGCCGCCGCCAAGCAGACGCTCGCCTCGCTGATCGTGCGCCAGCGTACCGAGCAGACCAGCCTCGACCAGCTCGACCGCCGCATCGCCGATCTGGAAACCCGTACCCTCAGCGCGCTCTCGGCCAACAACCAGGCGCTTGCCGAAGGCGGCGCTTCCGCGATCGCCGAGCTCGAGAACGAGCGCGAGGTCCGTCGCGCCACGGTCAAAAGCCTGAGCGAGAAGACCTTGCGGATGCGTCTGTCCGTAGAACAGGCGCATCGACGCATCATCGATCTCAACCAGGGCATGATCTCGGCCCGGGCGATCGATGCCGAACGCAAGGCGCAGTCGCGCCTCAACCGTTCGATCGGCCGCACCGCGAGCATCAACGAAGCGGAGGAACTGCTGGCCCGCATCAAGGAAAGCAGCGACCCGTTCGAGGAAGCCGACATCCTCGACGAAATCGATGGCGAGCTGCGCCACGAGGCGATCCGTGAGCGCCTCGCCGAAGCAGGTCATGGACCGGCCACCAAGGTACGCGCTGAGGACGTCCTGGCGCGCCTCAAATCCCTGAACTGAACCCGCTATTTCCGAAACAGATCAAATCCCGAAACAGACCAAATCCAAGGAGCAATACGATGAACGGCAATCAGACCTATATTTTGTTCAACACGGTATCGGTGGGCGCAGCCTACTTCATGCTGGCGCTGTCGCTGTGGCTGGCGCCGGTCGACCTCTCGACCAAAGGCTACTGGGCGATGGGCGTGCTGCTGCTCACCGGCGGCCTGGTTAACCTGGTCAAGTACCGCACCGACGAGCGGATCGCGGCCGAGACCACCGCCAAGATCGAGAAGGCGCGCAACGAGAAGCTGATCAGCGAATATGTCGGCAAGGAATGATCCCCTGCCCTTGCGGTCGCGAACTGAATGCGAAAGCCCGGAGCGATCCGGGCTTTTGGAGCTTCCTATGAGAATGTCTTAGCGACGAGCCAAGGCCTCGATCGCCTCGGCGGCGTCTTCCAGGATGCTGATCGCCTCGGCCTGCTTGTCTTCCGGCGCGTCGGCGATGTCGCCCAGCGCGGCACGCAGCCGGTGGCGCAGCGCGCGGAACCGGTCGCGCGTTTCCGAACGGCCGCGGCGCCCCTCGTCCTTGTCGTCGCCCCAGCCGAACCATTCGCGCGCCGCGGCCATCTTGCGGCCGAAGCGCTCGAGATGATCGAGCACGCTGTCGATCATCTCGCGGTTCTCTTCGAGATGCGCCCTGCCGGCCTCGGTGATCGAAAACACCTTCTTGTTGCCTTCGCTCGAGGATACCGCATAGCCCGCCTCTTCCAGGAAGGTCAGCGTCGGATAGACCACGCCCGGGCTCGGGCTGTAGATGCCGCTGGTGCGCTCCTCCAGCGCCTTGATGATGTCGTAGCCGTGGCGCGGCGCATCGGCCAGCAGCGACAGCGTGATCAGCTTGAGATCGCCGTCGGCCAGCATGCGCCCGGCGCGGAACATGTCGCCCGGGCCGCCGCGCCCCCCGCCCCTGCCGCCATGGCCGAACGGGCCAAAGCTGCCGCCGCTGCGGCCTCCGAATTTGCCGGCCATATGCATGAACATGCGCTCGCCGAAATGGCTGTGCCCCAAGTGACCGTGTTTGTGCATGGATTGCTCCTTGAGTTATATCTTACGATATATCTTACGTAAGACTGACCGTGTTCTGAGTCAAGATATATCTTACGATGTATCGCAGCCTTGGCCAAGAGCTGCCCGTCATGCACGGAGAGGGTCGGAGCAAGCCGCCTACCAATGGCCCTTGCGGCGGTTCCAGGCATAGAGAAGGTCCGCGAAGCGGTCATAGGCGAAGCGTGCCAGGGGCAGCGCGATGGGGTTGCCGAACAAGCTCGCCAGCCATTCCTCGCGATCGCCACATCGGCGCCGACCAGCAGTCGCCCGCTGGCATCGGTCGCATGCAGACGCCGGCGGATATCCTCCAGCGAGGCGCCGAAGGCGGAGAGCGCCTCGGGTTCGAAATTGATGTCGCGGAATTCGACGCGGCCCGCCTTCATCGCCTCGATGAGCCGCCGCTTCTGTCGGTTGATGCCGGCGTCGCACACCGGACAGCGTGTGTTGTACCAGACGGTCAGCAACGGCTCGGGCATGGCGCGACTATCGGGAATGCGGCGCGGCTTCGCAACAGCCACGCCGCTCCCTTCAGCCAGTTACCCGAGCGAGCTGATGATCTCGCGATAGGCGAATTCCGGAAACGCCTTCATCGTCCGCGTTTTGACATTGCCGCCCGAAGACAACAGCAGCGCGAAGCGGGCAAGCACTGCATCGTCCGGCGCTTCGACGATGGCGACCATGTCGCATTCGCCCATGGTCAAGTAGAATGATTTGAAGGAGCCGCCCATTTCCCCCAGCAGCTTCTTGGCGGCATCGAGCCGCTTCGGCGACTCCCGAACATTCTTGGCGCCGAGCTCAGTCCAGTTGATCAATATGATATAGGTCGTCATGGCACACCTCCCACCGGGAGCCACGGAGCGCGACGCCTGGCCACTGCGACCGGCGCCGGGGCGGGCATCCGGCTTGTCGCCCACAAATGCATCCGACCCCGGAATTATCCTCCTGTCGGGCAAACCCGGCAAGGCGGCATGAGAGGCAGCCGAAAAACGCAAAAGGGCGCCGAGACGCCCTTTCGATCTCGTATGATTGCGTTCCGCTCAGCTGTCCAGGAAGCTTCTGAGCTTGCGAGACCTGCTCGGATGCTTGAGCTTGCGCAGCGCCTTGGCTTCGATCTGGCGGATACGCTCGCGCGTCACCGAGAACTGCTGGCCGACTTCCTCCAGCGTATGATCAGTGTTCATGCCGATGCCGAAACGCATGCGCAGGACGCGTTCCTCGCGCGGCGTCAGCGAGGCAAGCACCCGTGTCGTCGTCTCGCGCAGATTGGCCTGGATCGCCGCGTCGATCGGCAGGATCGCCATCTTGTCCTCGATGAAGTCGCCGAGATGCGAATCCTCCTCGTCGCCGACAGGCGTTTCGAGCGAGATCGGCTCCTTGGCGATCTTCAGCACCTTGCGCACTTTTTCCAGCGGCATGGCGAGCTTCTCGGCCAACTCCTCCGGTGTCGGCTCGCGGCCGATCTCGTGCAACATCTGGCGCGAGGTGCGCACGATCTTGTTGATCGTCTCGATCATGTGCACCGGAATGCGGATGGTGCGCGCCTGATCGGCGATCGAGCGGGTGATGGCCTGCCTGATCCACCAAGTCGCATAGGTCGAGAACTTGTAGCCGCGGCGGTACTCGAATTTGTCGACCGCCTTCATCAGGCCGATATTGCCTTCCTGGATGAGATCCAGGAACTGCAGGCCGCGGTTGGTGTATTTCTTGGCGATGGAGATGACCAGGCGAAGGTTCGCCTCGACCATTTCCTTCTTGGCGATCGCGGCCTCGCGCTCGCCCTTCTGCACCTGGTTGACGATCTTGCGGAATTCCAGGATCGAGATCGCCGTTTCGGTGGCGAGGTTCTGGATCTCGGCGCGCAGCTCCTTGATCGTGTCCTTCTCGTTCTTGGTGAATTCCTTCCAGCCGCGCGAGGTCAGGTTGGCGATCGAACGGGTCCAGTTCGGATCGAGCTCCGAGCCCTGATACTCCTTGAGGAATTCCTCGCGGCGCACGCCATAGCTTTCGGCGAGGCGCAAAAGCTTGCCCTCGTTCTGCACCAGGCGCTTGTTGATGTCGTAGAGCTGCTCGACCAGTGCCTCGATGCGCGCGGAGTTGAGCGACAGCGACTTCACCGCCTTTATCAGTTGGTCTTTCAGTTCCTTCAGGCGGCGGTCCTGGCTGGGCGAGAGCGTGCCGGCAGCGGCCAGGCGGTTCTCGACCTGCTGGTCCTGCAGCTTGCGGAGCTTCTTGTAGGTGTCGGCGATGACGTCGAGCGTCTCCATCACCTGCGGGCGCAGTTCCGCTTCCATTGCGGCCAGCGACAGGCTCGCCTCGTCCTCGTCGTCTTCCTCTTCCTCCAGCCCGCGCGTGTCGCCGCCGACATTGGTGATGTCGTCTTCTTCCTCGCGAGCCGCCACGCGGCCGCGCGGCTTCTCCTCGGGTTTGGCCGCTTCCTCGACGCGTTCGACCACAGGCGCCTGCTTGGCCTCGGGGCCGGCATAGGTCGCCTCGAGGTCGATGATCTCGCGCAGCAGGATCTTGGATTCGTTGAGCTCGTCGCGCCAGATGATAATGGCCTGGAAGGTCAGCGGGCTTTCGCACAGGCCCGCGATCATCGTTTCGCGGCCGGCCTCGATGCGCTTGGCGATGGCGATTTCGCCCTCGCGCGACAGCAGCTCGACCGAGCCCATCTCGCGCAGATACATGCGCACCGGGTCGTCGGTGCGGTCGGTCGGCTCTTTCTTGGTGGTCGTGGTTGCAACGGCGGTGCCGGTCTGCTCGGCAAGCTCGTTGGCGTCTTCCTCGGCGTCGGCGGCCGGCTCGGCTTCCGCCTCCTCGCCCACCTCGTCGTCCTCGACGACATTGATGCCCATGTCACTCAGCATCGCATTGATGTCTTCGATGCGGTCCGGATCCGTCTCTTCCGAGGGCAGCACCGCGTTGAGCTCGTCGAGCGTGACATAGCCGCGTTTCTTCGCGGCTTTGATCATCTTCTTGACAGCATCGTCGGAAAGGTCGAGCAGAGGGCCATCGGTGGCGCCTTCGCGTTCGGTCTCGACCTCTTCCTTTTCCTTTGTCGCCATTCTTTGTCGTCTCCAAGCGGCCGCTATCGAGGCCGCGTAAACTGTCGGACCGGTTTGCCGGATGTGCGCCGGAACGCTTTCTACCGGTCCGGCAACCGCGTCATCTCTTTTTGTTTGTGCATGTCGCCCAAAACCGGCTTCCCACTTTTGGGCGACATGCATTAAGTCCAGCTTAACCGTGATATCTGGAGCAGGCACTTTGCCTGTCCAGCCATCACCAGTACCTCACATCGCTCAAATTTCCCGCCGACGCCGGGGCACGGTTAACGTTTCGAATCGTCCTGATTCCGCCAATCTGCCAGAAGGTCAAGCGCCTCTGGCATGATTCGCATGAAAAAAGCGAATCAATTACCCGACTTAGAGGCGTCGATTCGACGCGCTGCGCATTTCATTTCCATTTCAATGGGTGGTGTTCGGCCTCAAACGCGGCCAACCCTGCCCGATGAAACGCCGAACCCTTCGATCAGCGCTTCCGTTGCCTGCACATCGTTGAATTGCGCTTGAATCTCGACGAGATGCCGGAAGTTTTCGTCCGAAGGGTCTGCATCGAGCGCCGCCTGCGCCTGTTTCAGCTCTCTATGTAATGTGCGGGCGCTACGCTGCAAGTGCATCGCCTGGTTGAAGGCGTCGCGGGCGTCGTCGAGCGCCGCGGTTTCGAGCGCCGGCCATTGCCGCGCGCGCTTAATCAATTCCACCGCCCGCTCCCAGATGCCGCTGCATCCGGCGCGCTCGATGGTGGCGATGACCGCGCCGCGCTCGTCGGCCGCGTCATGCGCCATGGCGTCGAGAATGGCCGCGTGCAGCTTGCGCAAATCCGAATTGGCGAGGTCGAGGAATTCGACATGCGCGAAATTCTCGTCGATCAGCGCCGGATGGTTGACCAGGGCCACGATGATCGTCGCCTCGCGCACCGACATGCCCTCGCCGCCACGCTTGACCAGCGCCGACTGGCCGAGGCTTTCGGTTATCGCGATGCGGCCGCTTCCGCCCTTGGCGAACTGCCCGCCAGGTGCCGCGGCCTTGCCCGGGCCGCGATCTCCCGGCCGGCCGCCATCCTGCCGGGCCTGCCTGGTGTCGCGCTGGGCGCCAAAGAAGCTCCGCACCCGTTCGCGCATCACCTGTTGATATTCGTAGCGAACACTCTCGTCCCGGATACGGCTGGCGAGTTCACCCAGCCTTTTTCCCAGCTCGGCGCGTCGCTCCGGCGTTTCGAAGACGCCGCCAGCGGTCTCCCGCATCCACAGAAGGTCGACAAGCGGTCGCGCCTCCGCCAGCACCGCCCGGAAGGCATCCGGCCCTTCGGCCTTGACCAGGTCGTCCGGGTCCTTGCCTTCCGGCAGCAGCGCAAACCGTGCCGAGCGCCCGGCCTGGACGGAGGGGAGCGCCAGATCCGCAGCACGCCATGCCGCTTTCAACCCGGCCTTGTCGCCGTCGAAGCACAGCACCGGCTCCGGCGCCATGCGCCACAGAAGCTCGAGCTGGTTTTCGGTGAGCGCCGTGCCGAGTGGCGCCACGGCGTTCTCGAAGCCGGCCTGCGCCAGCGCGATCACGTCCATATAGCCTTCGACCGCGATCACCGTGCCGCCTTTTGCCAGGGCTTTGCGGGCGCGCGCGAAATTGTAGAGCACGTTGCCCTTGTGGAAGAGCTCGGTCTCCGGCGAGTTCATGTATTTGGCCAAGGCATCGGGCGCCAGCGCCCGTCCGCCGAAGGCGATGATCCTCCCGCGCGAATCCGGGATCGGAAACATGATGCGGTCGCGGAACCAGTCATAGGAGACCGGAATGTCGTCGCCGTGCCGCACCAGGCCGCAGGCCTCGATATCGGCCTTCGGCACGCCCTTGGCGGCAAGATGTTCCTTGAGCGCGTTGCGGCTGTCGGGCGCATAGCCCAGCCGGAACGATTGCTGCGTTGCCGGCGTCAGCCCGCGGTCGCGCAGATAGGCGCGGGCTTTGGCACCCTCGGCGCTCTGCAGCCGCTCCTGGAAGAAGACCGTCGCCATTTCCATGACGTCCGTCAGGCTGGCGCGTTCCTTCTCGCGCCGCTCCTGCGCTTCGTCCCGCACCGGCATCGGCACGCCGGCCATTTCGGCGATCTTCTCGACCGCCTCGGGGAAACTCATGCCGTCTAGCTCGGTGAGGAATTTGAAGTGATCGCCCGAAACTGAACAGCCGAAGCAGTGGTAACGGCCCTTCTTGTCCTCGCAATGGAAGGACGGACTCTTCTCGCCGTGGAACGGACAGCAGGCCCAGTAGTCGCCCCGCGACGCATTGGTCTTCTTCCTGTCCCACGCGACGCGCGTGCCGATGACCTGCGAAATCGGCACACGGTCGCGTATCTCGTCGAGGAAGGCGGGCGGAAAGCGCATCGGGGAAACTCGTTTGCCCTCCATATAATCAAGCCGCCCGGCAACGGCGACTCTGGTTGGCCCATCGTACCCGCTTTTCACAGACGAAAAGAAGGCGGCCGGGTGACCGCCTTCTGAATTTCCGGGTTGTCGCGGATTACCTCGCGGTGACCACGCCGAAGATGAATAGTTTCTGAGGCTTTGCGCCGACCGCTTCAACAACGCTTCGGATCGCCCCGGCCACGCGGCCTGGCGTCGGCCGCTATGAAGCGAAGCGCGGTCGCAGGCGCATGCAACCAATGTTTTCTCCATTCATTTCCGACATGCGCTGTCGAGCCGAGACGATCATCGCATCAGAAAAATCTATTATTCGGCTAATCTTAACTGGTATATTTCGACTCGTTGAAATGAATAAGATTCGTACCCCTCTCCGCACCGCCGGTGCCAACTCGCGAGTTCGGCTGTGAGCGGCTCTGTCGTCCTCCTGCACCTTGCCGGCGCGGTGGCGCTGATGCTGTTCGCCACCCGCATGGTCAAGACAGGGGTCGAGCGCGCCTATGGCGACGTGCTGCGACACAGGCTGCGCGCCACCATGCGCAACCCGATCATGGCGGTGCTGGCCGGCTGTGGGCTGGCGGTCGCGCTGCAGAGCTCGACGGCGGTGACGCTGCTGGTCGGCTCCTTCGCCGGAGCCGGCATCGTTTCGGGCGCCGCCGGGCAATTGGCAGTGCGCGGCGCCGAGATCGGTTCGGCGCTGGTGGCCAAGCTGCTCACCTTTGACCTCACGCTTCTGGTGCCGCTTTGCCTGATCGCCGGCACGGTCATGTTCATGGCCACCGAGCGGCGCGACTGGCGTCAGATGGGCCGCATTCTAATCGGTGTCGGCCTGCTGATCCTGTCCCTGGAGATGATCGGCCAGGCGTCGGAGCCGTTGCGCAACAGCCAGTTGATGCCGTTGATCATCAATTATTTCTCGGGTGATTCCGTCACCACCTATCTGTTGGCCGCGCTGGTCACTTGGCTGTTCCAGTCGAGCATCGCCGCGGTGCTGCTGATGGCGACGCTGGCGGGCCGCGGGCTGATCACCCCGGAGCTCGGCGTGGTCCTGGTGCTCGGCGTCAACCTTGGCTCGTCGCTGATTGCGCCGATGCTGACGCGGTCGGCACCGCCGGAGGTGCGCATCGTGCCGATAGGCAACCTCTTGATGCGCGGCCTCGGCTCGCTGATCATGCTGGTCCTGATCATGACCTTCAAGCCGGATGTCGCCTTCCTTGGCAAGACCGCGCCGGATCAGATCGTCAACGCCCATATCCTGTTCAACGTGCTGATCCTGCTCGCCGGACTGCCGCTGGCCGGCGTCGTCTACCGCGCTTCCGAAAAGATCGTGGCGCTGGGCAGCAAGCCTCAACCCGCCGCTGCGCTCGAGGTCGTGGAGCTTTCCGCACTCAATGAGAGCGCCCTCGACACGCCGAGCCAGGCGCTGGCCAACGCGACGCGCGAGGTGGTGCGGGTCTGCGAGACGGTCGAGATCATGCTGAAGCGCATCATCGAGCTTTACGAGGATGCCGATCCCGCCAAGATCAAGGCGCTTGCCGCGCTCGACGACCGCGTCGACAGGAAGCACGCCGCGATCAAGCTCTACCTCGCCAAGATCACCAGGAATCCGCTGACCGAGGACGAGGCATTGCGGTGCCAGGAGCTGATCGGCGCCTGCGTCAAGCTGGAGCAGGTCGGCGACATCATCGTGCGCAACATGCTGGTGCATGTCAGGAAGAAGCTGGAGCGTTGCCTGGAATTCACGCCTGAAGGGTGGCAGGAGCTTTGCGCCTTCCATTCCTCGGTGCTGGCCAACGCGCGCCTTGCCTTCAACGTTCTGGTCTCGCGCGACCCGGAAACCGCCAGGCAATTGGTTCTGGAGAAGGACCTGCTGCGCGAGCGCGAGAAGGAAACCAGCGCCAGCCATTTCCAGCGCCTGCGCGAAGGCACCGCCAAAAGCGTCGAGACGAGCTCGATCCACCTCGACACGATCCGCGACCTGAAGCAGATCAACTCGCTGCTTGCCTCTATCGCCTATCCGGTGCTCGAGGAGCGCGGCCTGCTTGGCGGCTCGCGGCTGAAGGCGAGCTGAGGCGATCGAGCACAGCCGAAAAATTAGTCTTTGCTCATCCCCGCTGCTGTCGGCTAAGGATCGCCTGAGGACCTGTTGGGAGGACGATCGGTCGATGGACACGCATTCGCGCAGCTTCGCCAAGGCGCTTTCATGGCGCGCCACCGGCACGATCGACACGATGATCATATCGCTGGTGGTCACCGGCAGCATCAAGCTCGCGGCCACCATCGGGCTCACCGAAGTCGTCACCAAGTCGCTGCTTTACTATCTCCATGAACGGGCTTGGCTGAAGATCCCGTATGGACGCAAGACAGCCGCGTAGTCGGAGCGACGGGCCGGCATCGAACGGTCCAGTCAAGAAAAGCTAAAGCGCCATCGCCAATTTCTGCATTGCCGCAACCGCCCGAGCGTGGTTTGAGACCATACATTCCTCGCATATGTTTTGAACCATGCTGCCGCTGATTGCCCTTTTCCTTGCCGGCTTTGCCTTCGGCACCACCGAATTCGTCATTGCCGGCGTGCTGCCGGAGGTGGCGCAGGGTCTCGGCGTTTCGGTGCCGACCGCCGGCTATCTCGTCTCCGGCTATGCCTGCGGCATCGCGATCGGCGGCCCTCTGCTGGCGCTCACGACCAGCAAAGTCTCACGCAAGACGCTGCTGATAGGGCTCACGATCGCTTTCACACTCGGTCAGGTGGCCTGCGCACTGGCGCCCGACTTCACCTCGATGCTTCTGCTGCGTATTGCGACCGCCGTGGCGCATGGCTGCTATTTCGGCATCGCCATGGTGGTTGCGGTCAGCCTAGTGCGCGAGGACCAGCGCGGCCGGGCGGTCGCGGTCATTCTCTCGGGGTTGACGGTTTCCAATGTCATCGGCGTGCCCGCCGGCACCGCGATCGGCAGCCTGTGGGGTTGGCGCGCGACCTTCTGGGTGATGGGCGCGCTGGGCATCATCGCAATTGTCGCCATGCTGGCGCTGTTGCCGCGCAGGGCGGGCGCCGCGAACCGGCCTGCCGGGCTGGCGCGCGAAGTTCGTGTACTCGGCCGCCAACAGGTCTGGACGTCGCTGATCCTGATGCTGATGCTGATGATCGGCCAGTTTGCACTGTTCACCTACATCACGCCGATGCTGCTCGAAGTGACCGGCCTCGACGAGAGCCTGATCCCGTGGGTGCTTTTGCTCAACGGCGTCGGCGCCACGATCGGCGTTCTGGTCGGCGGCAAGCTCGCCGACTGGAAGCTGATGCCCTCGCTTATCGTCATGCTCGCCCTGCAGGCGGTGGCGCTCGGCGCCATCCATCTTGTCAGCCCCTACCCCGTGCCGATGATCGCGGCAATCGTCATCTGGGGCGGTCTCAACTTCGCCATCGGCGCGCCGATCCAGACACGCATCCTCGCCTGGACGGCCGATGCCTCCAACCTCGCTTCCTCGCTGATCCCGTCCGGGTTCAACGTCGGCATCGCCCTCGCCGCGTCGCTTGGCGCGGCGATGCTCAATGCCGGCCTGGGCTATCGCAGCCTGCCGCTCGCCGGTGTGCTCGCCATGCTGGTGGCGGTCGTGGTGGCTTTTGCGTCGCAGACCTGGGAATGGCGCAGCCGCGCGACACCGCCGCTGCCGGCGGCCGCGGAATAATTTAAAGATCGACCCGGAACCTCAGGCTCTCTGCGCCGCCATAGGCTGCAATTTTGGCAAACCGCCCGATCAGCCTGCCGCCATTGGCAAGCACCACTTTGTGCGAGGCAGGATTGTCGAGATCACTGGTGATCTCGACATAATCGAGCCCGACCGCCCTCGCCTCGTTCAGCATCAGCCGCAGCGCTTCGGTGGCATAGCCGCGGTTGCGCTTCCACGGCACCACCGCATAGCCGATATGGCCAAGCACATGCGAGGGCAGCTCCGACGTGCCCTTCTGCCAGCGAAAGCCGATAGAGCCGGCGGCCTCGCCGTCCCAGATCCAGCGCCGGAATCCAGGCAGCCGCGCGACCTCGGTGCCGTCGGGCAAAGCGATGGGCGGCCCCTTCGCTTCGGGGTCGTCAAGGCCGGCGAGAAATTCAACGGGATCTTTCTCGATCGCCTCGAGTTGCTCGCGCGTCGCCTCGAGGAGCCGCACATTGTCGGGCGACCATCCACGCTCGAGCGCCGCCTTGTAGGACGGCAAATGTTCGAGCGCAGGTTTGACGATCTCGATCATGCTTCGTTTCCCGGTCGAGACTGGCATGGGAGTGGCATGGACCGCTCAAGTCGCCTGAAACTGGATTTCGCCCTTGTTCAGGAAACAGGCCTTGTCGAACAGCGACAGGTCCAGCGGGTTCGGCAGCCGGATATCTTCTATATCCGGGAACGGTTTCCGGGTGGGATCATATGATCTGTGGACCTGGGAGATGAAGACCAGCACCAGTCCGCGTTCCCGGGCAAACGATCGCAAGGTGCGTATCTGGACCATGAGCTCGGGATTCTCGCGCTTCTGGTCGAGCAATTGCAGATAGTCGATCACCGCGAGCGTGCCGCGCGGCGCCGACTGCAACGCCTCGATGATGTAGGCGGCGCTGATGGCGTCAGAATTGTCGAAGGTGAACAGGTGGTCGAAATCGGCAGGCTGGACGCCGATGTCACGGAACCGATCGAGGATGTCGGCGTGCATGTATTCCAGAGTGAAGAATACGGCGCGACTGCCTTGCTTCATGGCCGCCACGGCAAGATCGAGGCTCATCAGCGTCTTCCCCTGCCCCGGCCGCGCCGCCACGAGCACCATGTCGCCGGGCATAAGCCGCGCCAGCAGCCTGTCGCCGGGCTCAGCCTCCGCGGCCTTGGCCGCAAGCAGGCTCCAGGTGGCAAAGCCTTCTTCACCGGCAACGCGGTCGAGCGCCTGATGAAGCGGAACATTTTCCCGGCGGGACAGGAGCTTCGCCTGGCGTTTCAGATGATAGACGGGTGCGGAAAGCCGCATCGAAAAACCTCCTGCCGCGAGCAGTCTTGGCAATCCCTCCTTATGTCTGGCGCTCGAACAGTCGGTCGGGTGATCGACTACCCTGCATGAACGATGCTTTCCCGGTGGAGGGGGGAGGCGTGGGCGCGCCGGAATCAGATCATAGCTCAATCGAAGCGGGCCGAAAATCCGACCTCCAAAAGGTGTCGCTAAACTAGAAGTGTTTCGCCGATGGATGCGAGACCTTCTATGATCGGCCCGGGTGATTCACGCGGACGAGACATTTCGACAGGAGGGGCAAAGGGTGCGGTTGAGGTCTGTTCCGCTGGGCGCGGCCATCTTCTGTCTTGTCGCGGTCCTGGCCGCTTTGACGGCATCGGTCAGCTCATTCGCCGCTTTGCGGCCGTCGACCATTCCCGACTGGCTGCAGCGCCATGTCGGCGACGGCGAGGGCCAGATCTCGCAGGTCGTGCTGGAGCGGGCGCGCGCGCTCTACCAGAAGAAGGTCAGCGAAGGTTCGGTCAGCAACCCCTGCTACTTCGCCATGGATGCGACGCGTCCCGGCGACCTCGGCAACAGCGTGCTCGGCCAGCGTTATTACATCATCTGCGAGGCCAAGCAGCTCTTCCGCGCGGTTTCCTCGGGTCATGGCGGCGGCCGCAATCTCAAGGGCATTGCCGATTTCTCCAACGGCAGGCGCTGCGCGAAGAATTTCGGCAACGCGATGGACTCCGAGCTCACAGCCGGCGGCGCCTATATGACCGCGGAGGCCAAGACGTCCTTCAAGGGCTACTACCGTGTCGGCGCGCAGAACGCGGCGTTCATGCGCACCTTCATCCAGTTCGACGGCGAAGGCGAAGCGGCAAACGCCAGGCAGCGCGTGATCGGCGGCCATCCAGCCGCGATCTTGAAGGGCCTGTGCATGCGCAAGAGCCCGCAAAGCTCCTACGCCGATCATGACGGCCTGGTTCCGTTCGGCAAGCTGGTGAACTATGCCGGCGGCCGCAGCAATGGCTGCACCAGCTGGTCGCCCGCCGATGCCGAGCAGATCATCCCCCTCGTGAAGAACAACCCGACGACGCTCTACATCTATCCGGAATCGCGCGACATCGCCGCTGTCGCGCGGGCCAAGGCTGCCGGCCAGGCGCTCTCAAGCGCGGGTACCTATTGGAACGCCTCCTGCCTGAAGGAGATCGGCACCCCCAGATTCTGGCCGAAGAAGACACTGGAGCCGATCATCGCCCAGTACAAGAAGGATCATCCGGCGCCGCCGCCGCAGCCGGTGCCGATCTGCAAGGACTGAGGCTGCCGTCTATTGCAGCAGACCTTTGATGATGGCGCTCGCCTTGGCGAAGTCCATCTGGCCGGCATATTTCTGCTTCAGCGCGCCGATCACCTTGCCCATGTCCTTCTGGCTGGCGGCACCGGTCGCCGCGATCGCCTCGCGCGCTGCCGCGGTGATCGCCGCGTCGTCGAGCTGTGTCGGCAGGAACTCGCGGATGATCTCCATCTCGCCGCGCTCCTGCGCCGCCAGTTCCGGCCGCTTGCCGTCTTCGAACGCCTTGGCCGATTCCTCGCGCTGCTTCACCATCTTGGCGAGGATCTGCAGGATCTCCTCCTCGCTCGCCGGCGGCTTGCCGGCGCCGCGATTGGCGATGTCGCGGTCGTGGATAGCGGCCTGGATCAGCCGCAGCGTCGGCAGGCGGTGCTTGTCCTGCGCCTTCATCGCGCTCTTCATGGATTCGGCGATTTTCTCGCGCATCGTGCTTCTCCTTCGAATGCAGCGGACAATAGCTTTGCCGAACAGCTAACGCAAATTCCGCCAAGCCGCTGATATTGCTGGACGAAAGCAAATCGGCTGTGGTTAGGGGGCACCGCATTGACCGCTCCCGCGCCTTCGCCTATGTACTGAGCCTCGCATGAACTGAAACTTTGGTTGCGCGCAGGCTCGCGAATTCGCCGCCGCGCGCCGTTTGTTGCGCGGATCGTCCCGCTTACGGGACAATTTCGAAACAGCCTCTAGGAGTGCCGCCATGGCCACGACCACCGCCCCCTGGGCCACCGAAAAGCCGACCGCCCTTCTGGTGCTTGCCGACGGCACGGTGATCGAAGGCCGCGGCCTCGGCGCCACCGGATCGGCCGTTGCGGAAGTGTGCTTCAACACCGCTCTGACCGGTTATGAGGAAATCCTCACCGATCCGTCCTATGCCGGCCAGATCGTCACCTTCACCTTCCCGCATATTGGCAATGTCGGCACCAATGACGAGGACATCGAGGACTTGCATCCGGCGGCCCGCGCCGGCGCCGTCGGCGCGATCTTCAAGGCCAATGTCACAGACCCGTCCAACTATCGCGCCGCCGGCCATCTCGACCACTGGCTGAAGCGGCGCGGCATGGTCGCGCTGTCCGGCATCGACACCCGCGCGCTCACCGTGCTGATCCGCGAGAAGGGCATGCCCAATGCCGTCATCGCGCATGCGCCCGATGGCGTCTTCGACATCGAGGACTTGAAGCGGCAGGCGGCTGCCTGGTCGGGCCTGATCGGCCTCGATCTCGCCAAGGAGGTCACGTCGGGCCAGTCCTCGGTCTGGCGCGAGACGCCCTGGGTCTGGAACGAAGGCTATGGCGAGCAGGACGCGCCGTCGATGCATGTCGTCGCCGTCGACTATGGCGTCAAGCGCAACATTCTGCGCCTGCTGGCAGGGCTCGGCGCCAAGGTCACCGTCGTGCCGGCCAAGACCGGCGCCGACGAGATCCTCGCCATGCAGCCGGACGGCATCTTCCTGTCGAACGGCCCCGGCGATCCGGAAGCGACCGGCGAATATGCCGTGCCGGTGATCCAGAGCCTCTTGAAGACCGACATTCCGGTGTTCGGCATCTGCCTCGGCCACCAGATGCTGGCTCTGGCGCTCGGCGGCAAGACCGAGAAGATGCACCAGGGCCACCACGGCGCCAACCATCCGGTCAAGGACCACACCACCGGCAAGGTCGAGATCGTCTCGATGAACCACGGTTTCGCCGTCGACGCGGACTCGCTGCCCGAAGGCGTCGAGGAAACCCATGTGTCGCTCTTCGACGGCTCCAACTGCGGCATCGCGCTGACCGGCCGGCCTGTGTTCTCGGTCCAGCACCATCCCGAGGCCTCGCCCGGCCCGCAGGATTCGCATTACCTGTTCCGGCGTTTCGTCAACCTGATCCGCGAGCGGCGCGGCGAGGAAGCGCTGGCCGAATGCGCCTAGCCTAAACCACCAGCCTAAGCAGCGTCCGTCACCGGTTCCTGCGTGTGCATGCGCTCGACTTCCTTCGGCGTCGGCTTGGCCACCTTCGTCACGAAGACGATCACCGCCAGCGTCAGGAAAATTGCGCCCAGCACATAGGGCGCGCCGCCGAACACGACGGGTGCGGCCGGGCTCGTGAACCATGAAAAGGTCGCCGTGTAGAGCAACGGCGTGATGATCGAGGTGATCGAGAAGATCGAGGTCATCGCGCCCTGCAATTCGCCCTGCGCCGAAGGCGGCACCTTGGCGGCGGCGAGGCTCCTGAGCGGCGGGTCTGCCAGCGCTTCCAGGCAACCGGCCACGATCACCGCATAGATCATCCAGCCTTGGGTCGAGAACGCATAACCGAAGGCGCTGAGCGCGGTGAAGGTCAGTCCGATCGCAGCTGTCCTCCACTCGCCAAGTTTCGGAATGATCCGCGGCAACACCGTCGCCATGATGATCGCTCCGCACAAGCCGAAGGCGCCAAGCGAGAAGCCGATCTGCTGCTGGTTCCAGCCATAGCGGTAATTCGAGACGAATGCCCAGACCGCCGGATACATCATATGGCCGAGCGTCATCAGGAAAAAGACCAGCCCGATCCAGCCGATGCCTGGATAATTGCGCATCTGCATGAGCGTGCCGACCGGATTGGCGCGCTTCCATTCGAAGGGCCGGCGGTGCTTTTCGTCCAGCGTTTCCGGCAGGAGGAACATCGCGATCAGGAAATTTACGAAGGCAAGTGCGGCAGCGAAATAGAACGGTACGCGCGGCCCGAACGTGCCGAGCAGACCGCCCAGCACCGGGCCAATGACGAAGCCGACGCCGAAGGCGATGCCGAGCAGGCCGAAATTCTTCGCCCGGTTCTCGTCGTTCGAGATGTCGGCGATGAAGGCGGATGTCGTCGAATAGCTGGCGCCGGAAATACCGGCGAGCACGCGGCCGATGAACAGCATCGGATAGGACCAGGCGATGGCGCAGATCAGGTTGTCGATCGAGAAGGTCAGCACCGAGGCAAGCAGGACCGGCCGACGACCGAAGCGGTCGCTCAAGCCGCCGATGATCGGCGCGAAGAAGAACTGCATCGCAGCATAGACGAAGAACAGCCAGCCGCCCTCGATGGCAGCCTGGCTCACGCTGACGCCGCTCAGCTCCTCCAGATAGGCCGGCAGCACCGGCATGATGATGCCGAAGCCGATGACGTCGAGCAGCAGCGTCGTGAAAACGAGCGCGAGGCCCCGCTTGGCGGTTTTCGGGTCGATCATGGCGATAAGCTCCTCAGGCCGCCCGAGGCGGGCGGCAACTTATAGGCGACGTTGCCGGCGGGAACAATACGCGAACGCCTTATCCTGACATCCCTTGCCAGCGGCCTTCGATCGCGGATCGTCAGTGGAAAAGAGGTGGACGCGCCGCCTCAGATCGGGCCGCTCATCGTGTTGCAGTCGGACAGCTTGCCACTCTTGAAGCCGCGTGCCAGCCAGGTCTGCCGCTGCTGCGAAGTGCCATGATTGAAGCTCTCCGGCACGACATAACCTTGCATCCTCTTCTGCAGCGTGTCGTCGCCGATCTGCTTGGCCGCATTGAGCGCACTTTCGATGTCCCCCTGTTCCAAGATGCCCTTTTGCTGCGTGTAGTGCGCCCACACGCCGGCGAAGCAATCGGCCTGAAGCTCAATGCGTACCGAGAGCTGGTTGGCGTCGACCTCGCTCATGCCTTGCCGCAACTGATTGAACTTGCCCATGATGCCGGTGAGGTTCTGCACATGGTGGCCGACCTCGTGCGCCACAACATAGGCGCGCGCGAACTCGCCGGAAGCGCCGAACTGCTGGTCGAGCTGCTGGAAGAAGGTCATGTCGAGATAGACTTTGTGATCGCCCGGGCAGTAGAACGGCCCGGCCGCCGCCGAGGCGAAGCCGCAGGCCGAGCGGACCTGGCCGCTGAACAGCACCAGCTTGGGATCTTCATAGGTCAGGCCCTGGGATTTGAAAATGCCGGTCCAGGTGTCCTCGGTGTCGGCAAGCACGGTCGCGACGAACTGCTTCATCTCGTCATTGGCGGGCGAGCCGCCATTTTGCGAACCGGTGTCTTCAGTGATCTGGCCGCCGCCATCGCCCAGGATCTGCGATGGATCGAAGCCGAAATACCATCCGGCGAGCACGATCAGGACGACCAGGATGATGCTGCCGCCGCCACCGGTACGTCCGCCGATCGGGATGCGGAACTGGCCGCCACCGCCCAATCCGCCGCCAGGCCCGCTGTCGCTGCGGTCATCCTCGATGTTGTCGCTCTGACGGCGGCCTCTCCAAAGCATGGCAACTCCTCGCAATGCGAACGTCAGGAGGAACCGGCCCGCAACCGTCCCCTTCAGACAATTATCGCAACGAATACGTCAAGTCACAGTATTTTTCGCCAGGTCGGTACCGACACTCTGCCGCCCTGCAGCGCTGTATCGATCCCGAACTCAACGTGCGGGGGTCATCGCCCGGCGGAAAGCTTCCAGGGTTTCGGCGCTGACATGGTGCTCGATGCCCTCTGCGTCGATGCGCGCCGTCTCGGCGCTGACGCCCAGCGAGCGCAGGAAGGCCTCCACAGTCTGGTGGCGGACGCGGCTTTCCTCGGCGACCTTGCGGCCGGACTCGGTCAGGAACACGCCGCGATAGGGCTTCCGCGAGACCAGCCCGTCGGCGCACAGCCTGGTCAGCATCTTTGCCACCGTCGGCTGCGCCACGCCGAGCCTTGCTGCGATATCCACCTGCCGCGCCTCGTTGCCGTCCTCGATCAGGTCGGCGATCAGCTCGACATAGTCCTCCACTAGCGCGCTGCGGCGCGCCTCGCGCGTCTGCCGGAATCCTTCCGAATGGATCTCGGCATCGGGAAGCGGCTCTTCGCGTCGAACCGGTTTGTTCCTAAGCGCCAATATGCGCTCCTCCTGGCCTGTCCCAGAGCATGATGCCGAAAAGTGTGAAGGGGTTTCGGACGGCACCATGCCCCTATCTCTTCGACTGAATCGGGATCGTATCCATAACACGAACCCCTGATGGTCCGGCCGTTTATTTGCATTCCCGCCCGGGCGCAACCGGCGTTTGCGGTCGCCCGCGTCCAGACTTGCTCCGGCGTATCACGAAAGCATGAACAATGAAATATAGCCTATTGCATAATGTTGAGCCATGGCGTACATGAAAGGAACATTCGACAATTCCGGCGGAAATCCCATGTCCGATGCCGATGCAGCAACCGTAGCCCGACCCGCATGGCGATTTGACAGGCCCGACGACGAGCCGCCCAGCCTGCGCGAGGTGAATGCTTCGATCGCGGTGCCACAGACCGGCGTCTGGTTCCGCCGCCTGTTTGCCTTCATGGGACCGGGCTATATGGTCTCGGTCGGTTACATGGATCCGGGCAACTGGGCGACCGATCTCGCCGGCGGCGCGCAGTTCGGCTACACGCTGCTTTTCATCATCATGCTGTCCAACCTGATGGCGATCCTGCTGCAGGCGCTTGCCGCGCGTCTTGGCATCGCCACCGGCCGCGACCTCGCCCAGGCCTGCCGCGCCTACTATCCGCGCCCTGTCAATCTGGTGCTCTGGATGGCCTGCGAGCTGGCGATCATCGCCTGCGACCTCGCCGAGGTGATCGGCACGGCGATCGCGCTGCAGCTTCTGTTCGGCATTCCGCTGATCGGCGGCGCCATGCTGACCGCGCTCGACGCCTTCCTGGTGCTTCTCTTGATGAACAAGGGCTTCCGCTATCTCGAAGCCTTCGTCATCGCCTTGCTGATCATCATCTTCGGCTGCTTTGCCATCCAGATCTTCGTCGCCGCGCCGCCGGCCGGCACGATCCTGCATTCGATGTTCGTGCCGTCGTCGCAGATCGTCACCAATCCGGCGATGCTCTACATCGCCATCGGCATCATCGGCGCCACCGTGATGCCGCACAATCTCTATCTGCACTCCTCGATCGTGCAGACCCGCGCCTATGAGCGCACCGACAGCGGTAAGCGCGACGCCATCAAATGGGCAACGACGGATTCGACCATCGCGCTGATTCTGGCGCTGTTCGTCAATGCGTCGATCCTGATCGTTGCGGCGGTCGCCTTCCACGATACCGGCCATAACGACGTTGCCGAGATCGGTCAGGCTTTCGAGCTGCTGTCGCCGCTGCTGGTCCTGAGCATCGCCTCGATCCTGTTCGCGGTCGCGCTGCTTGCCTCCGGCCTGAACTCGACCGTCACCGCGACGCTCGCCGGCCAGATCGTGATGGAAGGCTTTTTGCGGCTGCGCATCCCGCAATGGGCGCGGCGCCTTATGACGCGCGGCATCGCCATCGTCCCGGTGGTGGTCATCACCGCGCTCTATGGCGAAAAGGGCACGGCCCAGCTGCTTGTGTTCAGCCAGGTGGTGCTGTCGATGCAACTGCCCTTCGCGGTCATCCCGCTGGTGCAGTTCGTGTCCGACCGCAAGAAGATGGGCAGTTTCGCCATACCGCGTGCCGTCGCGGTCCTGGCCTGGGTGGTGGCCGCAATCATCCTCGTTCTCAACGTCAAGCTGCTCTACGACACCTTCGCCGGCTGACCGCGACATTCCAGCCGGACGCGCTATCTTGGCGCTATGGCCAAACCGGACGAAGCCCGCAGATTCTACGCCAGGCTGATGGCTGCGCAGGCCCGGTCGGCCGATCCGCGCATCGAGGAGGTGTTCGCCTCGGTACCGCGTGAGGCTTTCCTGGGTCCGGGGCCATGGACTGTCTTTGCCGGCGAAGGCCGGTTCGAGACACCGAGCGCCGATCCTGGCTACATCTACCAGAATGTCCTCGTCGTGCTCGATGCCGACAAGGGCATCAACAATGGCGAGCCGATGCTGCACGCGATGTGGCTCGGCAAGGTCGAGCCGAAGCCGGGCGAGCACGTTACCCATATCGGCGCCGGCACAGGCTATTACACGGCGCTGCTGGCGAGACTGGTCGAGCCGGGCGGCGGCGTCACCGCCTTCGAGATCGAGGCCGATCTTGCCGCGCGCGCCAAGGCGAACCTTGCCCGATACGCCAACGTCGAAATTATCCAGGGCAACGCCGTCGCCAAGCCGTTGCCGCCCTCCGATATCATCTATGTCAATGCCGGCGTAGTCGCGCCGCCCACCGCATGGCTGAAAGCGCTGAAACCCGGCGGCCGCATGGTCTTTCCCTGGCGCCCTTCCGAAACGGTCGGCCTCGCGGTCCTCATAACCCGCCTGGAAAACGGCCTTGCTTGCAGGCCCTTCATGGGCTCCTGGTTCATCCCTTGCGTCGGCGCCTCCACCGCCGAGCCGGGCGCGAAAATACCGACACGCGAGCGCGCCGCGCGCACCCGCTCGATCTGGCTGAGGAAAGACAAGACGCCCGACCGCACCGCCACTGCCGTCTTCGGCGAGGTCTGGTTCTCGTCACGCACCATTCGCGCCGACAACACGCGATAGAAATTCGCGGGGCCGAGTCGGAAAGCGGCCTTGCCGTCCGTCCTTGGAGCAATTCCAGGAAAGACAGAAATCCGGCCGCGATGGCGCGGATCAGCGAAAAGGAGAAGACAGATGCGCAAGATCATCGCCGCCACGTTCGTCAGCCTCGACGGCGTCATGCAGGCGCCGGGCGGGCCGGAAGAGGATCCGGTCGGCGGCTTCAAATTCGGCGGCTGGACCTTCCATTATTTTGACGAGGTGGCAGGCGCGGCCATGGAGGAACTGTTCTCCAAACCCTTCGACCTGCTGCTCGGCCGCAGAACCTACGACATCTTCGCCGCGTACTGGCCGTATCAGAACGACGCCATCGCCGACGTCTTCAACCCTGCGACCAAGTATGTGGCGACGCACCGCCCGGAGTCGCTGACCTGGCAGAACACCCAGTCGCTCGGCCCCGACATCATTGAGCGGATTAACGAACTCAAGCGGGAAGACGGGCCGGACCTGCTCATCCAGGGATCGGGCAATCTGATCCAGACCCTGCTGGCCCACGGGCTGATCGACGAGATCCGGCTGATGACCTTCCCGCTGGTGCTGGGCAAGGGTAAGCGGCTGTTCGGCGACAACGCAATGCCGGCGGCCTTCAAGCTCGTCAAATCGCAGGCTTCCACCACCGGCGTCATCATGGCGACCTATGAGCGCGGAGGCGAAATCCGTACGGGCTCGTTTGCCCAGCAGGAGCCTTCCCAGGCCGAGCTCGAACGGCGCAGGACCTGGAAGTAGCACAAGGCTGTCGCGCGGCGGGCCAGACCTGCCGCGCATTGCCTCTCTTTCAAACGACGATTGAACGGTCAGGAGCCGCCGATGATGCCCACCATCACCGCCTTTGAACGATCGCCCGATGGCGGCAGAGGGCTCGCGCGTGACATGCAAGTCCGTTGGGCGCTCGAGGAAGTCGGTCAGCCCTATGATGTCCGCCTCGTTTCGTTCAATGCGATGAAGCAACGCGCGCATCTTGCGATCAATCCATTCGGCAGTATCCCGACCTACCAAGAAGGCGATCTCGCTCTGTTCGAGTCAGGCGCGATCGTCCTCCACATCGCGGTGCGTCACGCGGGCCTGTTGCCCGACGATGCGAACGCCCGGGCGCGCGCGGTCGCCTGGATGTTCGCCGCGTACAGCACAGTGGAGCCGCCGATCCTCGAGCGCGCAACGGCCGTGATCCTCGAGCGCGATGCGCCGTGGCACGATGAGCGCCTGCCCCTGGTCGATGACCGGATCCGCAAGCGGCTGGCCGAGCTCTCCCGCCATCTCGGCGATTCCGACTGGCTCGATGGCGCGTTCAGCGCCGGCGACCTTGTCATGGTGGGCGTGCTGCGCCGGCTGCAGAGATCGGGACTGCTGAACGAGTTCCCGAACGTTGCCGCCTATGTCGCAGGCGCCTGGCCTTGTCGAGCAGTCGCTCGCCGGAGCGCGTCAGCCTCAGGCCGCGGCGGTCGCGCTCGAACAGGCTCTGGCCGAGCACCTCCTCCAGCCGCTTGACCTGTTGGCTGACGGCGCCTTGCGTCAGGTGAAGCGCATTGGCGGCCGCCGTCATGCTGGCCTTATCGGCGGCGGTGACGAAGGTGCGGATGAGAGTCGTGTCGAGGTCGCGGATCATAATAACATTATAATTGCTAATGGAAGCCATATCAAACATTGCGTTTACTGATGCCGCCAAGCGCCTCAGCATGCCTGCTCCTCGATTGGGAAGCTCGCATGTCAAACACCATCATCCCGCTGGTCCTGTTCGCGCTGATCTCCACCTCGACGCCTGGCATCGCCACGACATTGTCGACCGCGTCCGGCGCGCAATTCGGCTTTCGCCGGTCGGTGCCGCTGATGGCCGGCAGCGCTGCGGGGCTGGCTACCGTGGCAGCCGCGGGCGCGGCAGGCCTGGCTGGACTTCTAGCCGCCATTCCATCCCTGCAGCTTGCCATGAAGATCGCCGGCTCGCTCTATCTGATCTGGCTGGCGATCAAGATCGGCCGCAGCGGTCCGCCCAACCTCGATATCAGCATGGCCAAGCCGAACAGCTTTTTCGGCGGCGCCGGCATCCAGTGGGTGAATCCGAAAGGCTGGGCAATGGGGCTCGGCGCCGCCGCATCTTTCGCGGCCCTGGCGGATGGTCCGCTGCAACTCGCACTGCTGCTGGGTGCCGTGTTCGGGCTGACCGCAGCGTTCTCGCTGTCGCTGTGGTGCGTGGCGGGAACCCTGCTTGCCCGCCTGCTCAAGACCGAGCGCCAATGGCGTGCGCTCAACATCGTGCTCGGCCTTTTGCTGGCCGCCTCGATCCTGCAGATGTGGCGGCCAGCTTAAGAGAGGATCGGACGGCGAAGTGCGCCGGCCGGCGCAAGACCGACAGCCGTCCCTTCGAACTGAGGAGGCGGCCGTCAACCAAGCTTTGACTGGTTATTCCGCCGGCATCGCCACGGGGCGGGCCAACATCCGGCCGGCAAGCACGACGCCCAGCCCGACGATCGGGAACACGGCCGCGACCAGGCCGAGATCGGCCGGGGCGCCGAAGCGCAGCACCGCGGCTCCGACCACCGCGCCCAGCGCAACGCCGAGATAGAGCGCCGAGGCGTTGAGCGACAAGACGATCGGCGCGGCATCCGGCGCTATCTTTATGATGCGGCTCGCCTGCGCCGGCGGGAAGGCCCAGCCGACAATGCCCCACGGCACCATCATAGCCATCAGCGCCGGCCCGGCGATCGACTGCGGCAGGAAGGTCGGGATCAGCGAGAAGGTGGCGAGCATCGCGGCGGAGAGGGCCAGCGACCAGGCGACGGTTCGGGTGGGGCCGAAGCGGTCGGCGGCCTGCCCGCCGGCGATGTTGCCGATGACGGCGCCGACACCGAAAGCGAGCAGCATGCCCGGCAGCGCGATCGGGGAGAGCCCGCCGCTTTCAATGGCCAAGGGCGCGATGAAGGCAAAGACGGTGAAGGCTCCGATCAGCGCCAGCACCGTGGTCAGCAGGATCGGCATCACGCCGGGCCGCACAGCCGCCGCCAGCCGCGCTCTCAGCGGCAGCTTGGTGCCGACGATGCCGCGCGGCAACCGGTACCACAGGATCGCTCCGGCCAGCGCGCCGAGCCCGGCGATGGCGAAGAAAGTGCCGCGCCAGCCGGCGATCGCCGCGACCAGCGCGCCGAGCGGCGCGCCGACCGCGACGGCCACCGTGGTGCCGCCGACGACGACGGCGATGGCGCGTGCCCGGTGGTGGTCGTCGACCAGCGCCACCGCCGTGCCTTGCGCGGTCGCCGCGAACAGGCCGGACGACAGCGCCATCACGATGCGGGCGATCAAAAGCAGCTCGAAGGACGAACTGAGCGCGGCAGCAACATTACCAAGGACGAAGAACACCAGCGTCCACAAGATGACGCGCCGCCGGTCCCATTCCCCGGTCAGCGTCGCCAGCACCGGCGCGCCGAACGCATAGGCGAGCGCGAAGGCGGTGATCAGCGAGCCGGCGAGCGGCACGGATATGCCGGCGTCAGTGGCGATGTCGGGAAGAAGGCTGGAGATGACGAAGCCTTCGGTCGAGATCGCGAACGATCCGAGCGCAAGCCAGAAGATCCGCTTGTCCATGGAAGCTGTCCTTAGTTCAAAAGTTATTGAACAATTGGACATAGCGGGGCATGATGTCAACCGAGCCGGGAGAAAATAGCTGAACCCTGCTGACAGCACTGTGTCAGGACGGGCCGAAAGGAAGAGGCTATGTCTGTCGGCAGAAAAGGAAGCCGCGTTGAAGTTCGTGCCGTTTGTGCTTAATTCTGGGCCATGAGCCTGCCCCATCCAACCGCCGACCAGATCAGCCTGCCGATCGTGCTCGCCGTGCTCGGCGACCCGACCCGGCTTGCCATCGTGCGCTATCTGGCTCGCAAGGAAGGCGTGCCGCTGAACTGCAGCAAGTTCCTCGACCTCGCCTCCAAGACCAATCTCAGCTACCACCTTGCCAAGCTGCGCGAGGCGGGCGTCACCCGCAGCGAGGCGGTCGGCACCAGCCGGTTGATCACGCTGCGCCGCGACGACCTCGACAAGCGCTTCCCCGGCCTGCTCGACAGCGTGATCGCCGCGGCTGACGGCGACAAGGATCTGCCGGCGGTCGGCACCTCCGAGATGGAACTCGAGGCCTGATTGCGGCACTGACGAAATTGCCTGTCATGGAGCTCTCATGCGGATCGCTGTAGTGGCCGACATCCACGGCAACGTGCTCGCCTTGGACGCTGTGCTCGACGATCTGAACCAGCGAGGCGGCGCCGACATCATCGTCAATCTCGGCGACTGCGTCTCCGGCCCGCTCTGGCCGCGCGAGACGATGGAACGTTTGCAGGCGCTCAACCTGCCGACGGTGCGCGGCAATCACGACCGCCGCGTGGCGCAGGACACAGCCGATGAAGTCATGTGGCCGTCCGATCGCTACGCCCGGGGACGGCTGACAGCGCCACAGCGCGAGGCGTTGCTCGCCCTGCCGCTCACATTGGAGGTCGTGCCCGGCGTCATAGCCTTCCACGCCCGGCCGGACCATGACGAAAAATAATCTTGCCGACGCCATTGTCGATGGCCAGTTGGTGCGCGCGCCGCTCGCCGCGATCAGGCGCCGGCTGAAGCCGCTCGATCCGGCCTGCCGCCTCGTGCTGTGCGGCCACAGCCACCGCAACGAGCTGATCCGCATCCCCGACGGTCCGGTCATCTTCAACCCCGGCAGCGTCGGCTGCCCCGCCTATGACGATGACACGCCGCCGGCGCATGTCTCCGAGCAAGGCTCGCCGCACGCCCGCTACGGCATCGTCGAGCTGGACGTGCCCGGCCGCGCCGACCGCTTCGCGGCGATCGCTGTGGACTACGACCATGAAGCCGCCGCAAAGCAGGCCGAACAGGCGGGACGGCCAGAATGGGCACACGCGCTGCGGACCGGATTTATGAGGATTGAGCGGAGTTCATATCCCGATCGAGCGGAGCCTATGCATGAAGCGCAGGGTTAGGCTCCCATCGACGCTGCTCTTCGTCGCTCCATTGCTGGCGGCGGCCCTGCCGGCCGTGGCCCAGGATGCGCCGGGACCGATCGTTTCGATTATCGGCGGCCTGGCGCCGGACGATCTCCTCAATATCCGCGTCACCGCTTCGCCGAGTGGAAAGGTGGCGGCGCGGCTGCCCAACGGCACGGCCGTGAAGAATTACGGCTGCAACGTCGTCAACGGCTATCCCTGGTGCAAGGTCGAGGATACGCAGGACGCGCATATCGTCGGTTGGGCGCCCGCCCGCTATCTCAGCCCCAACAACCCTGCGCCGGCGCCTGAAGATGCCGCCGCGCCGGCGACGGATGCAAACCTGCCAGGGGAAGCCAACGCGCCCGAGTCTTCCGAAGAACCGCAGCCGGACATTGCGGCGCGCCTGGGCCGCAGCGAGCCAGCCGCTCCGCCAACGGCAATCGATATCAGCGTAATCGCCATGCGGGATGCCTACGCCCTCGCCTTCGCGGCCTCGGCAACCTCTCAGGCCGATGCCCCTGCCCCCGATGCCAGCGGCATCCCCTGCGCCCGCCATGTCGGCCAGCCGATGACCCGCTGCGAAATCAGTGTCGCGCATGAGGGCGGCGACAGCGTCGTGACCGTGACCTGGCCGGACGGCGGCACCCGCCTCATCAATTTCCGCGACGGCAAGCCCGCCGGCTGCGACTCCTCCGACGAATTCCGTTTCACCCGCGAAGGCAGCCTCAACATGATCCGCATTGGCGTTTCCGAGCGCTTCGAGATCACGGACGCACTGGCGTTGGGTACTGATACAGGGGAATAAGGCAGTAGGGCAGTAGGGAAGAGAGCCCCTACTGCCCTACTGCCCTACTGCCCTACTGCCCTACTGCCCTACTGCCCTACTGCCCTACTGCCCTACTCCCCTACTCCCCTACTCCCCTACTCCCTCATTTTCGGGGTTACATCCGCCAAAACTCTTCCCTATAAGGCCCTCCTAGCCTGATACCAGAATCGCAAGCACAACCGGCCGGGTCCTTCCCGCCCGGTTTTTCGTGCAAGCTGCTCGCCGAACGGAACCCGTAGACATGCCAAGACGCACCGACATCAAGTCGATCCTGATCATCGGGGCCGGCCCCATCGTCATCGGCCAGGCTTGCGAGTTCGACTATTCCGGCACCCAGGCCTGCAAGGCGCTGAAGGAAGAGGGCTTCCGCGTCATCCTGGTCAACTCCAATCCGGCCACCATCATGACCGATCCGGAGCTGGCCGACGCCACCTATATCGAGCCGATCACGCCCGAAGTGGTGGCCAAGATCATCGCCAAGGAGCGGCCGGATGCGCTGCTGCCGACCATGGGCGGCCAGACCGCGCTCAACACCGCGCTGTCGCTGCGCCGCATGGGCGTGCTCGAGCGCTATCAAGTGGAGATGATCGGCGCCGACGCGGCCGCCATCGACAAGGCCGAGGACCGCGCGCTGTTCCGCGAGGCGATGAGCAAGATCGGGCTGGAGACGCCGAAGTCGATGCTGGCCAACGCCACCGACGTCAAGAACGCCGACCGCAAGACGCATGAGGCCGAGCGCGCCGCGCTGAAGGCCGAACATCCCGAAAACCTCGACGCCGCGCTCGATGCGCTGGAAACCCGCTGGAACCTCGGCGAAGGCGACCGCAAGCAGCGCTATATCAGCCACGCCATGGCGATCGCCGCCCAGGCGCTCGACCATGTCGGCCTGCCGGCCATCATCCGCCCCTCCTTCACCATGGGCGGCACCGGCGGCGGCATCGCCTACAACCGCGCCGAATTCTACGACATCGTCCAGTCCGGCCTCGACGCCTCGCCCACCACCGAGGTGCTGATCGAGGAGAGCGTGCTCGGCTGGAAGGAGTACGAGATGGAGGTCGTCCGCGACAGGGCGGACAACTGCATCATCATCTGCTCGATCGAGAACCTCGATCCGATGGGCGTGCATACCGGCGATTCCATCACCGTCGCGCCGGCGCTGACGCTGACTGACAAGGAATATCAGATGATGCGCAACGCCTCGATCGCGGTGCTGCGCGAGATCGGCGTCGAGACCGGCGGCTCCAACGTGCAGTTCGCCGTCAACCCGGCCGACGGCCGGCTGGTGGTCATCGAGATGAACCCGCGCGTCTCGCGCTCGTCGGCGCTTGCCTCGAAGGCCACCGGCTTCCCGATCGCCAAGGTCGCGGCCAAGCTTGCCGTCGGCTACACGCTGGACGAGCTGGAGAACGATATCACCGGCGGCGCAACGCCGGCCTCGTTCGAGCCCACCATCGATTACGTGGTGACGAAGATCCCGCGCTTTGCCTTCGAGAAATTCCCCGGCGCCGAGCCGGTGCTGACCACCGCCATGAAGTCGGTGGGCGAAGTAATGGCCATCGGCCGCACCTTCCAGGAATCGCTGCAGAAGGCTTTGCGCGGACTGGAAACGGGCCTCACCGGATTGGATGAGATCGAGATTCCGGGCCTTGGCCACGGGAGCACCGCCGCCAGCCACACCGACGACCGCAACGCGATCCGCGCCGCGCTCGGCACGCCGACGCCGGACCGGCTGCGCATGGTGGCGCAGGCGATCCGCATGGGCACCTCGCTGGAAGACGTGCACGCCATGTGCAAGATCGACCCGTGGTTCCTCGAGCAGATCGCCGGCATCATCGCCATGGAGGAACGCGTCCGCGAGCACGGCCTGCCGCAGGATGCCGTCAATCTGCGCATGCTGAAGGCGATGGGTTTTTCCGACGCCCGCCTCGCGTCGCTGACGAAGACCGACGCGGAAGCGATTCAGAAGGCTAGGCAAAAGCTCGACGTTCATCCGGTCTACAAGCGCATCGACACCTGCGCGGCCGAATTCGCCTCGCCGACCGCCTATATGTACTCGACCTATGAAGTGCCCTTCGTCGGCGAGCCCGCAAACGAGGCGCGCGTGTCGTCGCGCAAGAAGGTCGTCATCCTCGGCGGCGGCCCGAACCGCATCGGCCAGGGCATCGAGTTCGACTATTGCTGCTGCCACGCCGCCTTCGCGCTGCGCGACGCCGGCTATGAAGCGATCATGGTCAACTGCAACCCGGAGACGGTCTCGACCGACTACGACACTTCCGACCGCCTCTATTTCGATCCGCTGACGGCGGAGGACGTGCTGGAGATCCTGCGCGCCGAGCAGGCGTCCGGCGAGTTGGTCGGCGTCATCGTCCAGTTCGGCGGCCAGACGCCGCTGAAGCTGGCCGACGCGCTGGAGAAGGCCGGCATCCCGATCCTCGGCACCTCGCCCGACATGATCGACTTGGCGGAGGACCGCGACCGCTTCCAGAAGCTCCTGCACAAGCTGAACCTCAGCCAGCCGAAGAACGGCATCGCCTATTCGGTCGAGCAGGCGCGCCTCGTCGCCGGCGAGCTCGGCTTCCCGCTGGTAGTGCGCCCGTCCTATGTGCTCGGCGGCCGCGCCATGCAGATCATCCACGACGAAGGCATGCTGCAGACCTATCTGCTCGACACCGTGCCCGGCCTTGTGCCGGAGGACATCAAGCAGAAATACCCCAATGACAAGACCGGCCAGATCAACACGCTGCTGGGCAAGAACCCGCTGCTGTTCGACACCTATCTCTCCGGCGCCATCGAAGTCGATGTCGATTGCCTGTGCGACGGCAAGGATACTTTCGTCTCCGGCATTCTGGAGCATATCGAGGAAGCCGGTATCCATTCGGGCGATAGCGCCTGCTCGCTCCCCGTTCACTCGCTGCCCTCCGACCTCGTCGACGAGCTGGAGCGCCAGACGGCGGCCCTGGCCCGCGCGCTCAATGTCGGCGGCCTGATGAATGTGCAGTATGCGATCAAGGACGGCACGGTCTATGTGCTGGAGGTCAACCCCCGCGCCTCGCGCACCGTGCCCTTCGTCGCCAAGACCATCGGGCGTCCGATCGCGAAAATCGCCGCGCGCATCATGGCCGGCGAGACGCTGGAAAACGCCTTCGCCCATTACGGCGCCATGCCCGACGCGCGCAACCCGGGCCACATCGCGGTCAAGGAAGCCGTCTTCCCCTTCGCGCGCTTCCCCGGCGTCGACATCCTGCTCGGCCCGGAGATGCGCTCGACCGGCGAGGTGATGGGCCTCGACCGCGATTTCGCGCTGGCCTTCGCCAAGAGCCAGCTCGGAGCCGGTGTCGATCTCCCCCGCTCCGGCACGCTGTTCGTCTCGGTGCGCGACGAGGACAAGAAGGGCATCCTGCCGGCCGTCAAACGCCTCGCCGGCCAGGGTTTTAAAGTGCTCGCCACGTCCGGCACCGCCCGCTTCCTTGCCGAGAACGGCGTGGTCGCCGAAAAGATCAACAAGGTCCTCGAAGGCCGCCCCCACATCGAGGACGCCATCCGCAACCGCCAGGTCCAGATCGTCTTCAACACCACCGACGGCCAGAAGGCGGTGTCGGACTCGAAGTCGCTAAGGCGCGCGACGCTGATGCAGAAGGTGCCGTATTACACGACGCTGTCGGGAGCTGCGGCCGTGGCGGAGGCGATTGTGGCGTTAAGGGCGGGGAACCTCGAGGTGCGGCCGCTGCAGGAGTATTTTGGGTGAGGCCTTAACCTATTGATGTGATAGCTAAAATGCTTTTCCCTGGGTGATGTTTAAGCCTTCACGGTAAAGCATAGGTATTTTGTAGCTAGCCCCAATTTCTTCCAGGAAGCCTAGTTCAACCAACCTACGTATGCGAGACATCGCATCTGCTTCTGAGAGGCCCAAGAGTTTCGCGATGGTCTGACGGTTCTGCTCGGCTTTCTGGTCGCGAAACTGCTCAAGGGAAGCCACTAAGTCGCCACCCGCTTCCGCAAAAAGGGTATCTTGAACACGATCTGCGCTCAGCTTCTTTTGAGCCTTCCGAAGTGACTCTGACTCGATAAGCGGGTCGTTACTAACGAAAGGTCGGCCATCGCGTTCCTCGCGTCTGAATTGCGCTTGAAGCGCATTAAGGACAAGGTCCAGCAAATTTCGAGGAGGACGAATGTTGTTTCCATCCCGAATTCTCGACATAATCCAGGTCAAAGTTTCAGGCTTTCTAGTTCCACTATCAACCTGACTCGGAAATACTTTATAAAATAGATCCTTGTCACCTCTGTCGTCAGAAAGAAAACCTATCGAATTCATAAACTTTTTTTTGCGAATTCTTCGACAAAGCATGTTTAAGAGGTCATCTTCCTCCCATACAATTTCTACCTTCTTCGAATTAATATGGGTAAGGTTTACAAAGCCACCTTCCGTAATTTTTCGGAAAAGATCTTTTCTCACAAAAAGCTTTAATCTCAAAAAATCAAGAGAAGTCATATCTAGATAAGTTCTAAATAACGCTCTAAGAGCGGGGACCTCCACATCCTGATAACCTTGGAATGCCTCATCAAGACGGTCTAGAAGAACCCACAGTTTTATGTCACACGCTTTGAGCGCATCGTTTAGTACCTGGAGAAAATGGTCCGAGTAAACTACCGATCCATCACCACCTTTGCCATCAAACTCTGCTCTGCCCGTTATCGATGGAAGGCCATACTCTGTCACAGAACCTGTCAATTCGGCGGCTGAAAATTTCTTGAGCTTAACAAAAATTCCAACCACTGTTTCAAAAATCAATGAGGGATTTGGATCTGCGTTGCGAAGACCTGTTTGCTCCAGAAGACCAGCAAGCTCCTCGTCTTCTGGTTGTAATTTTCACCAAATATATCGAGTGCCCAATTACCAGCTAGAGAGAAAAAGTACGCTTTCCATAGCGTACGATACTGAGCCTCATTTTGATCAGGGATTTGGGCAAGGCGCTGAAAGATTGGGTTGCCTTGCGGATTGAAGGCTGGCAACAATTCCGTGTCGTCCAGAACATTGTACGATCTGTAGTTATTTGACAGCAGTCTAAATATAGCTGTTTTGCCGGTTCCCTTGTCTCCGGCAACTATATCATATTCCCCGCCAATTATCGACTGGAACGTATCTGTTTCAACAAAATATTCTTCCAAATCATCATCAAATTCGGCAACAGACTTGCCAATCTTCAATTTTGAAAGAACTGATTTTGCGGCAATTTCTTCCATTGTCTGCCTCCCCAAAAAGCAAGCTAGACAATTTTCGGGTTTCCTGTCCAGCTTTTACTACCGGCAGCGGTCCAAGGTTCCCGCCCCTATCACGATCCGCCCTGAGCAGCATTTCACCGCCCCTTGACCGGGAGCAACTCCTCACGCCACCGCCACGCACTCGATCTCGATATCGAACTCCATAGGCCATGACGCCACCGGCACGAAACTCCGTGCCGGTGGGTTGGTCGAAAAATACTTCGCATAGACCCGGTTGATGGCGTTGTAGAAGCCGGAATTGACGGCGTAGATGCGCACCATCACCACCTTGTCCAGCGAGCTGCCGGCCGCTTCCAGGCAATGCTTCAGCGCCTTCAGCGACGCTTCGGTCTGCGTTTCGATGTCGCCGCGCCCATCTCGCCGGTCACCATGTCCACCGGCGGCGTCGCCGAGATGAACACGAAGCCGTTGGCCCGCACCGCCGTCGAGCACGGTAGGCCGAGCGCGCGCACCTTGGCCGACATCACGGGCACTTCGATGACTTCCTTGTCCATGGCGGTCCTCCCTTTGCTGCGCGCGAGCTTATCGCGGCAGCGAGGGAACGCCAGCCTTCCCTTCCCCCCTTGTGGGGGAAGGTGGATCGGCGCGCTAGCGCCGAGACGGATGAGGGGTGTTCCAGCGGAATGAGACGCTGGCATTCCCTGGAGCACCCCTCATCCGACCGAGCTTCGCTCGGCCACCTTCTCCCACAGGGGGAGAAGGCAAGTGCGCCCCCTCACTGATGCGCCACCGCCAGTTCCTTCACGTGCTTCTCGTGCATCTTAAGCACCGGCAGCGTCTTCTTGGCGAATTCCTTCATCGCCGGGTCGTCGCCTGAATTGGCATAGGTGGAAAACAGCGCCACAGCGTCCTTATGCGCGTCGGCCTGCATCTTGATGTATTTGGCGTCGAATTCCTTGCCGCTCGCAGCCTTCAAGTCGTCGATCAGCTGCTGCTCCTTCGGCTGCAGCGCGGGACCGGCCGGCTTGATCGACGCCGTGGTCTGGCCCTGGCTGAGCGCCGTCTTGAAATCCTCGGCCGCCTTGCTGTGATCCTTGATCATCTGCGCGGCGAAAGCCTTGACGTCGGCCGACGCCGACTTCTCTTGCGCCAGCTTGCTCGACTCGATCTCGAACATGTTGGCATTCGGCACCGTCGTGACGAAGGTCTGGGTGTCGAGCTTGTTCTCGGTCACCATCGGTCCGACGGCATCTGAATTGTCCGACTGGGCGAACGCGGCGGGCGCGCCGGCAAGAAGCGCGACGGCGACCAGGGGCAGCAGCGTTTTCATCTCGATCTCCGATCCGAAACAGCCCCTCCGCCTTTCCCAACGCGGCACCGGCCCCAGGGTTGCCTAAGAGGTTGCCTCGAAAGGAAGCGCGCGGGCCGGGCGCCCGCATCGCCATCAGTGGCAGTGCTCGCCGGCGGCGTGCCCGGCATATTGCAGCTGCTCGTGCCAGTTCGGCCGACCTTCGGGCGTGAAATCCATCAGGTTCCACAGGATCTCGCAGGTGCCGATGCCGCGCGGGTCCTGTCCCGGGTCCGATGGCGCGAAGTCTAGCTCCGACGACCAGAAATGGCGTATGCCGTCACCATCGCGGTGGAACACCGAAAGCAGCGGTATCTGCGCGCCCTCGGCCGTCTCGGAATTGTAGTCGCGCTTGAAAGCGCTGCCGGCCGACGAGACGAGCCGCATGTTTCGCCAGCCGCGGTCGCGGCCGAGCGCCGTCAGATTGTCGAGCGCGGTCTTCGCCACCACGGCGAAGTTGAAGCCCGCCGCTTCGAGATGGCCGATCGCGCCGTCGAACTGGTCGAGCAGCGCCGTGCAGGACGGGCATGGCTGGTCCTGCCGCGCAAGCTTCGCCGTCTCGCCGCTCGCCGCCACCTCGCGCGTCTCCTGCGGATGGCGCGGGAACATCATCTGATAGAGGATCAGCGTATCCTTGCCCGGCGCGAACAGGTCCGACAGCTTGACTTTCGCCGGCTGGCCCTGGTCGTCCAGGGCGTCGAACACATAGTCCTGCGGCACCAAACCGCCCGGCGGCAAAGCGCGCCTTGCCTCCGCCACCGCTTCCATGGCGCGGCGCAGCTCGATTTCCTTGCGCAGCAATTTTTCGCGCGCGGTGCGATATTTGGCGGATTCATTGGGAAAGGTGATCATGATCGTCTCCTGGCGCCGGCGTCCCGGCGCGGGTTGCTCTACGATCCAAGGACGGCTCGCCGCGACCTGATCCGACATTTCGGCACACGCTTTCCGGTCACTTTTTTCGCGTCGCATCTAGCCTTTGACGCCGCCAGCCGTGAGACCCGAGACAATCCTGCGCTGGAAGACCAGCACCAGCGCCACCAGCGGCACGGTGACGATCACCGAGGCGGCCATGATGTTGCCCCACGGAATTTCGAACTGCGAATTGCCTGACAGAAGCGCGATCGCCACCGGCACGGTGCGCTGCGTGTTGGTGGAGGTGAAGGTGAAGGTGAACAGGAATTCGTTCCAGGCGCTGATGAAGGCAAGCAGCCCGGTGGTGGCGAGCGCCGGCCACATCAGCGGCAGGAAGATGCGCGTGAGGATGGTCCAGGGCCCGGCGCCGTCGAGGATCGCCGCCTCCTCGATCTCGACCGGCAGGTCGCGCACGAAAGTGGTGAGCACCCAGACCGTGAACGGCAGGGTGAAGATCATGTAGGACAGGATGAGCGCCAAGAGCGAATTGTAGAGATGCAGCGCCCGGATGATCTCGAACAGCCCGGCAAGTGCCGCGACCTGCGGAAACATCGACACCGACAGGATGGCGAGCATCAGCACCGAGCGCCCGCGGAAACGAATGCGCGCCAGCGCATAGGCCGCGGTGACGCCGAGCAGCAGCGAGATCGCCACGACCGCGCCGGAGACGATCAGCGAATTGACGAGATTGCGCAGGAAGGGACCTTCGGTCAGCACATTGCGGTAATTGGCAAGGCTGAACGATTGCGGCCAGAGGCCCGCCTGGAACAGCTCTGTTCCCGATTTCAGGCTGGTGACGATTGCGTAGTAGAACGGAAACACCGCGACGAAAACGATCGCCAGGAGTAGCAGGTAGAAGCCGGCGCGCTTCAGCATCTTCACATCAGCGCCCTCCGTCGAAACTCAGCCGGCCGATGCGGATATAGGCGATGGTGAGCAGGCCAATGATCAGGAAAAGCAGGGTCGAGGCGGAAGAGCCATAGGCGAACTTGTCGAACTCGAACAGGTTCTCGCGCGCGAAGATCGACATCGACTTGGTCTGCACATTGTTCGGCGTCAGCACGTAGATCAGGTCGAATATGCGCAGCGCGTCGAGCGCGCGGAAAATCACCGCCACCATCACCGCCGGCCGGATCAGCGGCAAGGTCACCCGCCAGAAGATCTGCCACGCGTTCGCGCCGTCGAGCTTCGCCACCTCGAGGATCTCGCGCGGCAGCATCTGCAGGGCCGCCAGGATCAGCAGCGCCATGAACGGCGTCGTCTTCCAGATGTCGACGATCAGCACGGCGATCATCGCGGTGTCGGCATTGGCGGTCCAGGCGATCTTGGTGTCAATCAGGCCGAGATTGAGAAGCGCGACATTGATGATGCCGAACTGGTCGTTGAGCATCCACTGCCACATCTTGGCCGAGACGATGGTCGGGATCGCCCAGGGAACGAGGATCGCGGCCCGCACGATGCCGCGCCCGGGAAATTCGGTGTTGAGCGCAAGCGCCACGATCATGCCCAGCACCGTCTCGCAGGCCACCGACACCACGGCGAAGCGCACCGTGTTCCACACCGCGCGCCACCAGACCGGATCGACGAGCAGCCCGTCATAGAGCAGGCGCCCGCTCGGCAGGCGCAGCACCGAGAAGTAATTGTCGAAGCCCACCCATTGCCGCGCGTCGAGGTCCGCTAGCGAAGCATCGGTGAAACCGTAATAGACCGTGCGCAGGAACGGCCAGCCGGCGACGGCGGCGAGCACGAGAAGCATCGGCGCGAGGAACAGCCAGGCTGTGCGCACGCGTCGGCGCATCAGCGGCGATCGCCTTGCCGCGCTCACCAGCCCTTGCCTTTCAGCCTGGTCAGCCTCGCCCCGAGATCGGCCAGGTTGTCGGCGGCGGCGCCTTGGCCGGAGATCGTGTCGTGCACGGCAGTCCAGAACTGGCTGGATGCTTCGTTGTACTTGATCCTGGCGGTTGCCGACGGCCTTGGCTGCGCGTTGAGAAAAATCTCTTTCCAGCGCGGCACGATCGGCTGCTGCCGGGCGACGTCGGGGTCGTCATAGAGCGCCGGGATGGTCGGCAGGTTGGACGTTCTCAGCGTCCGGTATTTCTGCATCTCGCGCGACGCGATGAACTTGACCAGCTCGATCGCCTCACCTGGATGTTTCGAATATCTGGACACCGCAAGGTTCCAACCGCCCAGCGTGGCGACCGGCCGCCCGCCTTCGCCGGCCGGCAGCGGCGCCACGTCGAACTTGCCCTTGATCGGCGAATTCTCGCTGTTGCCCAGCGCATAGGCGTATGGCCAGTTGCGCATGAAGACGGCATTGCCGGTCTGCCAGACGCCGCGCGTTTCTTCCTCCTGATAGGCGAGCACGCCCGGCGGCGCTATCGTGCCGATCCAGCCCTTGACCATGTCGAGCGCCGCGGCCGCCTTTGGATTGCCTATGGAGATTTCACCGTCCGGCTCGATGATCCGACCGCCGCCATTCGACATCACCCATTCGAGCGCGTTGCAGGTCAGCCCCTCATAGGCGTTGCCCTGGAAGACGAAGCCCCAGATGTCCTTGTTGTCGGCCGCCCGCTCCTTGTTCATCACGAGCTTCGCGGTATCGGCGAGCTCCTTCCAGGTGGTCGGAACCTTGGCGCCATATTTGTCGAGCAGATCCTTGCGGTAATAGAGCGCCGGCGCGTCGGTGAAGATCGGCAGCGCGACCAGCCTGCCGTTGACCGTCTGCGATTGGATGATCGACGGGAAATGCTCTCCCACCACATCCCTTGTCGCCTCGGTCAGGTCGACCAGCTGGCTGGCAAGCTGCGGCGCCCAGATCACGTCGGTCTGGTAGACGTCGATATCGCTGCTGCCGGCGGCGAGCCAGAGCCGGTACTGGCCGAACTGGTCGGTGGTCGAAGGCGGAATGACGACGATATCGACCTTGTTGCCGCTCTTCTTCTCGTAACGATCGAGTATCTCGCGCAGCACCTTGATGCCGTTGCCCGTATCACCCGACACGATCGACAGTTCCACGGCTCGCGCTTGAACAGCGCCGAGCAGGATGCCGGCGGCCAGGAATGCTGAAGCGAGCTTCACGGGATTGCGGACCTCCCTGCGCGACCGGCGACGCACAGGTCGCGGCTCATCAAGGCCCCCGCGTTGAATGCGCGACGCCGCTTAGGGTTCCCGCGTTGTGCGTGGCCGACCGGGCCAGCAGGTCGGTGAAGCCGATCCCGGTTGGCTCGACCGCGTCGGCGGCCCGTTCCGTCCGCCTCGCTTCACGCAAAGCGGACGGGCTCCGAAACCCCCGCCCCGGAGCCCGCCTGGGAGTGGCTGACGCATGCCGGCACAGCCTCCTCCGACGCCTTGCCCGCGTCGATCCGCCGATCGGCCGCCCGGCACGACGACGAATTAGCATGCCCTAACGTCAGCCTATGTGAAGGAGTTCACAATGTCCGGGCGCAGGCGATTGCAACGCCGCGCCGGGAGCCTCCAATACGGGCCGCCGCGCTTTGCGCGTCAGCCTTCCCAGTCGACCGGGATCATGCCGAGCCGCTCGTAGAGCCTGAAGGCCGCGGTGTTCTTGACAATATTGGCCTTGAGATCGACATGGGTCGCCCCGCGCTCACGAAAGGTCAGGAACACTTGCCGCATCAGCGCCTCGCCGAGGCCCTGCCGTCTCGATTCCGGATGGACGGCGAGATCCCTGACGAAACCGGATGTCCAGCAGAGCGCCGCGCCCGCCAGCAGCCCCTTGCCGTCGATCGCCAGGAAACAGAGAGCGGGATTGAACTCCGTATCGCCGGCAATGCGCGGCCACCACTCGTCGAACGGCCCGTCGGTGCCGTCGTCGAACACCTCTTCCAGCAGCGCGTGCAAAGCATGTGCATCACGGTGCTCGAACCCGCGCATTACGAAGCCCTCCGGCCAATGCGGCGCGGTGAGCGTATCATCGAGGACCTGCGCAGGCGGATGTCGTTGGGAGCCGGCGGGCGGGGCGTCGTGTTCTCGTGCATGGCGCTGTCTCGAAACGCCGCGCGGGACCGTCCGCTCAGGCGTCGGGTTGCAGGCGATGCCGCTTGCGGTCGGAGCCAAGCCCCGTCGCCTCGAGCAGGCCCTTGCGCTTGGCGTCGTAGTAGTAACCGGTCTGGTAGAGCGTGTCGGCCCGCTTGGCGTTGCCGCCCGAAACCAGCCAGGCGCCGCGCAGATATTTCACCGCGTATTTGAGGTTGGTCTCGGCGTCGAACAGGCCGGTCGCCGGTCCGTCATAGCCCATGCCGCGCGCCGTCGCGTGCTTGATCTGCATAAGCCCCCAATGGCCATGATTGTAGGCTTTCGGGTTGAAGGTGCTCTCGCGGTTGACGACATGGCGCACCAGCTCGACCGGCACTTCATAGATCGCCGAATATTTCTCGATCAGCCGCTCGATCTCGCCGCGCGGGCCGCTGGCGTGCTGCTCGGGTTGGCCGGGTGCCGCAAGCAGCGCCGGATTTTCCGGCATCATATAGGCGACCTGCTGGACGCCGGGCATCGGGGCGACTTTCGCCGACTGGCCGGTGACCGGCATGGCGACGCCTGCGGTCGTATAGACCGCCGCTCGGCTGATGGATGCCGCTCGGCTGATGGATCCTGGGCCGGTCGGCGAGCCGCCGGCCGTCAGCACCGGCGGCGGCGGAAACTGGCCGGCCATCGGCGTCGCTCCGGCGAAAGCCGCGGGCTGAGCCAGCGCCGCAGCGGACGCGCCGGGCTGGACAGGCGGCGGCAAAAGCGCGCTTTGCGTCGCGGGCGCGCTTTGCGTCGCGGGCGCGCCTGGCGTGGTCGCCATGGCGACGGCATCGCCAGCCAGCGCCGCGGTCTGCACCTGCGCGAGACCCGAAGGTTCCGGCAGCACGGCCACCGTTTCGGGCAGCGCGAGCGTCGGCGTATCGTCCGCGACGGCAGGCGTCGAGGCTTCCGCAAGCGCGGGCGCGGCCTTCATCTGCGAGGTCGAGGTACAGCCGCTGAGACCAGCAGCGGCTACGAGCACGCTGAGCGCGGTGAATATGATTTTAGCTGGCAAGCCGTGCGGGTCCGGTTTGTCGGTTGTTAAGGAGTCCTTACACCAGCGATTCACACCCGGCAATCGGGGCCACCCGGCGGTTTTCGGGTGGCGACAACAGGGCCGAAGTGCCATATTGTTCTGGATATGTACTCGTTTTTCGCTGTTTTGCCGAAGGAATACGCCATGAAACCCACATCCCAGATCACGGCCGGCCACGCAGTGTTAGTAACAGTGATCGGCTTTATGGGCATTGCCTGGAGCGAGAAGGGCCTGATCCGGCTTTGCCTGCCGGAGCGCAGCCGCGAAGCGGTCGAGCGCCGGCTGCTTCGCCACCCCGGCGTCTCAGCCTCGACAGACCAGCCGTCCTGGGTGGTCGATCTGATCGCCAAGATCAAGGCCTATGCGGCCGGCGAGGACGTCGACTTCTCGAGCGTGCCGGTCGATCTCGACGGCGTCGACGATTTCCGCCTCGCCATCTACGACGCGGCGCGCAAGCTCGGCTTCGGCGAGACCACCACCTATGGCGAACTGGCCAAGCGCGCCGGCCATGCGGGCCTTCCGCGCGAAACGGGCGCGGCGCTAGGCGCCAATCCGGTGCCGCTGGTCATTCCGTGCCATCGCATCCTAGCGGCCGGCGGCAAGATCGGCGGCTTCTCCGCGCCCGGCGGCTCGGCCACCAAGGAAAGGATGCTGGCCATGGAAGGCGTTCGCGTCGGCCCGCCGCCGGCGGCGCAGGCTTCGTTCGGGTTCTAAGGCGCTGCGTATCAGTCCTGCAGGAACCGGCGCCGGAAACGCCGCTCGAAATCCGGACGCTTGCAGACATAGACGATGCAGGACCGGGTGTCGGCGCTCGGCACGTAGGCGCGTGCCCTCACTTCGCCCGCGTTGCAGAAACGCTCGTCGCGCACATAGCGGTCGTAGAGCGGCAGCCCCGGCACGCGCGTCGACTGGTAGCGCAGGATGACGGCGCCCTGTCTGGCGATCGTCGCCTGCACCCGGTCGCAGCTCATGCGCGTCGGATCGTAGCGCGTCACCGCCTGCGCTTCCGCGGCCAGCAGCAGGAAGCAAGCGGCAAGCAGGAATGTTTTCATGGTCCCTCTCCTAAAGCAATCCAGGAAAAGTGCGTAGCGGTTTTCCGTCCGGAATTGGGTCAAATCAGATGCTTGGAGAGCGGTTGGCCGTTTCCGTGAAACGGCCAACCGCTCTCGTACGGCAAGCATCTCATCCCTCCACAACGCGGGGCCGCTGTCAAAACTTCCATCCGCCGCTTGCACTCCGCTCGATCCGGCATGCGGGCGGCGTCCAAGCAACCCATCTTGTTTTCTTGCTCAAACTATCCTATATCCGCAGCATTGAATTTGGCCGATCGATCGGGCCGCGATCTTCGCGTTTGCTGACGTCTATCTCCAAAATTTCGATACCGCCGGCCGGACGTTGGTCCGGTCAAACAAAAGCAAATGTGAAGGGCATTCTATATGGCAACTGGTACGGTCAAGTGGTTCAACGCCACCAAAGGCTACGGCTTCATCCAACCTGACAATGGCGGCGCGGACGTTTTCGTCCACATCTCCGCTGTCGAACGCGCTGGGATGACGAGCCTGGCTGAAGGCCAGAAGATCAACTTCGAGATCGAGCAGGACCGCCGCACCGGCAAGTCCGCTGCTGGGTCTCTGAGCAAGGCAGCCTGATTTGGCTTAAGCGTTTTGCGGCAGGCTTTACCGCCGGCGACGCGAAATGCGACTAAGTAAGGCGCGCACTGGGCGAAGGTTCGGGGCGCGCGGCAAGTCACGGATGTACTGACGGTCGCGCGAGAAGCGCGCCGGAGCGAAAAGACCCGACAAGCTGGAACAGCAGATAGCTGCCAGTCCGGACCGGACGCTCCCGATCAGGCTACCGGCACAGGAAGGCGGGCATTGCCCGCCTTTTTTGTTGTCTGAAATCTGGCGAGTTGCCTCCTTCTCCCCGTTCACGGGGAGAAGTGCCCGGCAGGGCGATGAGGGGCAGCGCCAACGTTTCAGGACTGTCATTTTGGCTGAATTGGTAAGGCCGGCGCAGCCCCTCATCTGGCTGCCGCCATCTTCTCCCGGTGAACGGGGGAAGGAAGCTGTCCCCCAGCCTTTCGCCAATCGCCAGCGCTGCCTTAAGGCACCCAGTCGATCGGCACATGTCCCTTATCCGCCTCCACCCGCTTCAGCCAGGCGGCGACGGCCGGATAGGCGTCGAGCTGGAAGCCACCCATCCCGGCGGTGTGGGTATAGGCGTACAAGGCGATGTCGGCGACGCTATAGGCGCTGCCGGCGAAGAATTCGTTCCGCTGCAGATGCTGGTCCATAACACCGAGCGCCTTGTTGCCGCGCTCCAGCGTCTGCGCCAATCGTTCCGGCGTCGCGTCCTTCGCCCGTTCCGGGAAGGTCAGCAGCGCCTTGCGCACCGCGATGTAGGGCTCATGGCTGTATTGTTCGAAGAACAGCCATTGGTAAGCCAGCGCGCGTTCATACTTGTCGGCCGGCAGGAATCGCGTGCCTTCGGCAAGATAAAGCAGGATGGCGTTGCTCTCAGTGAGGCGCCTGCCGTCGTCGAGCTCGAGCATCGGCACCATCGCGTTCGGATTCTTGGCGACGTAGTCCGGTTTGCGCGTTTCGCCGGTATGCGAGCTCACCTCGACCCGGGTGAAGGGAATGCCGAGCTTCGCCATCAACAGCCGCGGCTTGTAGCAATTGCCGCTGTCGGCCATGTCGTAAAGGATCATCCCACATACCTCGCACGTCGCCTGAAGCCCATTTCAGCACGGCTCTAACGCGCTCGGGCGGGACCATCCAGTGATTTGTTTTCAAGAAGAACCATCAGCGGCGCTGATACGTTTTCCGGTTCTGCATCAGCGATACTGATGCAGGGGCACGACCTTGTTGCCGGCGCCGAGCAGGGCGTCGACGGAAAGCGGTTCTTCGTTGAAGATCGTGCCGGCAAGCGCCGGGCGGGCGAGATGGAAACCCTGCATGAGGTCGACGCCGCCCTCGAGCGCGACGCGCAAATGCTGGGCGTTCTCGATGCCTTCGACCAGCACTTTGGCGCCTCGCTCGTGCAGCGTCGCCACCAGCGGCCGGAAGAAGCGCTCGGCGGCGGCATGGCGGCAGAGCTCGCCAAACCAGGCGCCATCGATCTTGACGATGTCGGGCGCAAGCAGATCGATGCGCGCCTCGGTCGAATGTCCCGTGCCGAAATCGTCGATGGCGATGCGGATGCCGTCGCGCCGCATTTCGCGCACCAGGCTGGCAAGAACGTGGTCGTCCGCTGCCTGCTCGGTGATTTCGCAGACCAGCAGGCCGGGCTCCAGCTCGAAATCGCCGAGATGCCTGGTCATCAGCCGGATCTCGGCCAGCGCTCGTCCGGGATGGTCGTTGACGTTCGGATTATAATTGAAGAACAGCGTCAATCCCTCGACGCCGATGTTGCGGTAGTTGCCGAGATGCAGCATCCGGCACATTGTTTCGACAAACAGCCGATCGGAGGCGGGAACGCCGCCGAAGAAGATCGATGGGGCGATAGGGTCCGCGATACGCCGCGGCTCGATCAGCCCCTCGACGGCAATCGCCCTGAGCACCTTGCCTTCCGGCGCGAAGATCGGCTGATAGGCGCTCCACAGCCGGAACTCGCCATAGACGCCGAACTGGAGGCCGATCTCGTCGGCAAAGATCGCCTCGGCGACATTGCGCCGTCTGTCCGGTTGTCCGCTCATGGCGCGACCTTGCGCCCGAACGCTCTTGCCGGCCGCGCCTGCGGCGCCGGGGCTGGGCTTGCAGCGACTTGCGCCTTGCTTTCTTCGGCCGAAGGCTGCGCGACCTCGCCGAAGACGCGAAAGCTGGTGAGGGCAAGTTCCGGCCGGGCAAGCACATAGCCTTGTACCATGGAGGCGCCGGACCTTTCGGCAAGCTCCAGCTGCCAACCTTCCTCGATACCTTCGAAGACGGTGCGGATACCCTGGTCCTCGAAGCTCTGCACCATCGCGGTCAGCAACGCGAAACCTGCGCCGGACTCCATCAGACGGGTGATCCAATGCGCATCGAATTTGACGATGTCGGGCTTGAGCTCCTTGATCCGGGTGATGTCTGAATCATCGGCGCCATAGTCGTCCACCGCGACGCGGAAGCCGTTGGCCCTGAGCGCCTCAACGAAAGCGTACAGCGTTTCCTGCGAAGCCGACTTCTGCTCGGTGACCTCGCAGACGATGCGGCGCGGATCAATGCCGGCTTCGTGCAGCACCAGCCGCATGTCGCGCAGGGCCTTGTCGGCGATGTGGCGATCGGTGAAAACCGACGGATCGAAATTGACGAAGATGGACGCCTCTTGCGGCAGGCAGGCGCCGGCGTTCAGAAGATGCAGCGTGCGCGTCAACGCCTCGATATGCAGCCGGTCGGCCGCCGGGCAGGTGCCGAAAAACGTCACCGGCGACTGCGGCTCGCCATCGCGGAACGGCCGGATCAGCCCCTCGAAAGCGGCGACCGAAAGCTTGCCCTCCTTGAAGGCGAAGATCGGCTGGAACGCGCTCTGCAGCGTATAGATGCCCCAGACACCCGTGGAGGTGCCGTCATCGTGACGGATGATGTGTTCACTGACCCGAACCATTTGATTTCTCATCAGAATCTTCGGACCATGACCATCCGGCCACAACTGAGTCACACGGAACATCGGAAGTGGCATCAATTCGCAAGCGTAACGGCAAATGAAACGTCCAAGTCAGACGCCGGGGGAATGAATTCCGGTCGAAGTCCTTTCTCGTCAAGGCTGATGTCCTCGAATAGGCACGGGAGATCGAACGGTCTTTGGACCGCCAAGAGCTAGGACCCGACAGGAAGACACTCAAATCGATCACCCTGGCTGAACTCGTCACTCGATACAAAAACGAAGTCCTACCCAAGGAAGCGTTCAGCGAGGTTCGAAACGATCCTGCTGGACAGGTTCCTCCGTTACCCTATCGCGGCGAAAACCCTGAACGTCCTTCAATCGAAGGATTTCGCATAGTACCGTGACCAAAGGCTTAAGGAGAATTCGGGATCACAGGTCGTCCGGTGACAGCGAAGTCACTTCGGAGGGAACTCGCCCCGCTCTACCACATGTTCAAGGTCGCCAAGACCGAATGGCATATCCCGACACGGACCCGCTTGAAGACCTCTATCTGCCTGCCAGTCTACAGAGGGCAATGCTCACGCCTCCTTGACCTCTGGCTTATCGCACAATGCTTGCGCTTGGCGCGATGATGCGACATGAGAGGCGCCGCGGCCGCTCCTGGCCGCTTTTCCTAGGAGACATCTTGTCATGGCCTTTCTTGCCGACGCTCTTTCCCGCGTTAAGCCTTCCGCGACCATCGCGGTGACGCAGAAAGCGCGCGAGCTGAAAAATGCCGGCCGTGACGTGATCGGCCTGGGCGCCGGCGAGCCGGACTTCGATACGCCCGACAACATCAAGACCGCGGCGATCGAGGCGATCCGCCGCGGCGAGACCAAATATCCGCCGGTCTCCGGCATCGTGCCGCTGCGCGAGGCGATCGCGAAAAAATTCAGGCGCGAGAACAATCTCGACTACCGGCCGGAGCAGACCATCGTCGGCACCGGCGGCAAGCAGATCCTGTTCAACGCCTTCATGGCGACGCTGAACCCGGGCGACGAGGTCATCATTCCCCGCCCCTACTGGGTGAGCTATCCCGAAATGGTGGCGATCTGCGGCGGCACGTCGGTCTTCGCCGACACTTCGATCGACAACGGTTTCAAGCTGACGGCGGAAGTGTTGGAAAAGGCGATCACGCCGAAAACCAAATGGCTGCTGATGAATTCGCCGTCCAACCCGTCGGGCGCCGCCTACACGGAGGCCGAGCTGCGCGCGCTGGCCGACGTGCTGCTCAAGCATCCCCATGTCTGGACACTGACCGACGACATGTATGAGCACCTGACCTATGGCGACTTCGTCTTCAAGACCATCGCCGAGGTCGAGCCGAACCTTTATGAGCGCACGCTGACCATGAACGGCGTGTCGAAAGCCTATGCCATGACCGGCTGGCGCATCGGCTACGCCGCGGGCCCGGTGGCGCTGATCAAGGCGATGGACATGATCCAGGGCCAGCAGACCTCGGGCGCCTGCACCATCGCGCAGTGGGCTTCCGTCGAGGCGCTCAACGGCCCGCAGGATTTCATCGCCAGGAACAAGGCGATCTTCCAAGGCCGGCGCGATCTCGTGGTCTCGATGCTCAACCAGGCGCGCGGCATCTCCTGCCCCTCGCCGGAAGGCGCATTCTACGTCTATCCGTCGTGCGCTGAGCTGATCGGCAAAAAGACCAAGACGGGCAAGGTGATCGATAATGACGAGGCCTTCTGCTCCGAACTGCTCGAGGCCGAAGGCGTCGCGGTGGTGTTCGGCTCGGCCTTCGGCCTCGGCCCGAACTTCCGCATCTCTTACGCCACGTCGGAGGCGCTGCTCGAGGAAGCCTGCACGCGCATCCAGCGCTTCACCGCATCGCTGATCTGATCGACGCGAACTCACCAAGCGAGGAAAACCCGGCTTCGAGCCGGGTTTTTCTTGGAGGGCGTTCAGCCGCCATATTGCTCGTCGGAAACCTGCTCCAGCCAGTCGGCGTGGACGCCGTCCAGCGCCTCCTGCATGGCGATGTGGGTCATGGCGGTTTTCCGGCCGGCGCCATGCCAGTGTTTTTCGCCCGGCGCGAAGGAAACGACATCCCCTGCCCTGATCTCCTGCACAGCGCCGCCCCAGCTTTGCGCCAGACCGGCGCCGGCGGTGACATAGAGCGTCTGTCCAAGCGGATGCGTATGCCAATGCGTGCGCGCGCCGGGCTCAAAACTGACCAGCGTGGCTCTGAGCCGCGCCGGCGCTTCCTCCTCGATGATCGGCGTCTGCAGCACCCGCCCGGTGAAATAAGTCTGAGGCGCGACCATCGTCGCCACGCCGCCGCACGCAATGATCTTCATCTGGCAATCCTTCCATTGGGGAGAACCCTGCCCTGTGTCGGCTACCACCCCAGCCGCGGCCAGAACAGGCCGGCTCGATCGCGATAGGCCTGGTAATCGCCCGCCAACGGCGTACGCGAAAATTTCTTTTCTTCGCCCAGCGCCGCAACCGCATAGAGGACGGCGATCCCGGCGACCGGCACCACCGCCCAGATCGACCAGGTCGCGATCCCCCATCCAATCCAGAAGATGATGTATGACGAGTAGAAAGGGTGGCGGATGTAGCGGTAGGGGCCACCGGTCAGCAGGCTGTGCGGATTATCGGGCGCGAAGGCGAAGTGCAGCCGCGCCTTCCGCGAGGTGACGATCGCCCACCAGAAGAGAGCAGAGCTTGCCAGTTCGACGGCGAGCCCGGCGAGCTTTGCCGGAACCGGCTGCGATTGGATCCACAGGATGGCGAGAAAGAAAAGCGTCGTAGCAATCACCGCTGCCGAAATCACCATGGCGCCTGGGAACATGGCCTGCAATTGGAAATGCGCCCGCATCGACCAGACATATTGGCCAATGGTCGCGATGCTGCAAATCGAGACAAGAAGATCGAGGAGTGGTTCCATCGTAGGGGGTTTCCGCCGGTGCTTGCCATCCAGCCGGTAGCCACGCCGGCCGTTTATTTCCAGGAACCCTCTCTTAACCACATGCTTAAAGAAGATATAGAGCCCCGGATGCGATGTTGCCCACCAGCCACATCCGAGGATCTAATCCAGCATGAGCGTCACTGACCGCCTGATCCGTACGCCGCAGGCCGATTTGCGCCTCAGCCAGTCGTCCGGTTCCGGCATGCCCATCGTCATGATCCACGGCTCGGGCAGTTCGCGCGCCGTCTTTGCGCGTCAGTTCGACAGTCCGCTCGCCGATGCCCACCGGCTGATCGCTTTCGACCTTCCCGGCCATGGCGACTCCTCCGATGCTCGCGACCCGGCCGCAACCTATACGATCACCGGCCTCGCCCAGACCACAGCCCGCCTTCTCGATGCCCTGAACATCGGCCACGCCATCATCTTCGGCTGGTCCCTTGGCGGCCATGTAGCGATTGAACTTGCCAGCTTCCATCACGCGGTGAACGGTCTGGTGTTGACCGGGGCGCCGCCGGTGTCGAGGGGGCCGCTCGGCATGCTGCGTGGCTTTCATGCCAACTGGGACATGCTGCTCACCTCCAAGAAAGTTTACTTCGAACGCGACATCGAGCGCTTTGAGGCGTTTTGCTTCGGCGGCAGCGCAAGTCCGTCTTTCCGCGAGGCCATAAGGCGCACCGACGGCAGGCTGCGCTCGGGCGTGGCGTTCGGCATGTTTGCCGGCAAGGGCGCCGACCAGAAGCAGGTGGTCGAGAACGCCCCGTTCCCGGTCGCGGTGATCAATGGAGAGCATGACCCGCTCGTGCGGCTGAGCTACTTCGAGACAGTGGCCTACGCCTCGCTCTGGGAACGGTGCCATGTCATATCCGGCGCCGGCCATGCACCTTTCTGGGAAAAGCCGGACCTGTTCAATCCGCTGCTGTCACGCTTTGCCGAGAGGGTAGTGAAGCAGAGCGCAGCCATGCCGGTGCGCCGAACCGAGGCCGGCTGAGCCTTTATTGACATCTTCCGATTCCGGCTTCTGAACTACCATCATCGATGGGTGGCGCGGACGGGCCAATTGGCAGGTGCCGGCTTGGCTTCTAGCGGCTGCGGTCTTGCCCTCACAGGCTGAAAAACAGGAAATCGCGACCTGCCTAACTCAAGCTGGCGAACATTCTATTTTCCTTGCCCTCCTGTCTAACCCGTGTGACGATGGCTTTGGGAAGAGGTGAAAACCCGCCCGCGACGGCCGAACAGGCCGGCCGCCGCTCTGCACAGGGTGCGATCGGACGCAAACCGGTTTCCACTTTTGCTGATCGCTCCTTGGGAAACGCCTGAGTGGAGGTTCAGCCATGGGTACTCGCGCCGGAGGACGACGCACGGGACCGAAATGCATTGCCATAGTCGGTCCCTTCGCAAGCGGTAAGACGACACTTCTCGAAGCCATCCTCGCCCGCACGGGCGCCATCCCCCGCCAGAACCCCGTTTCGTCGGGCAACACCGTTTCCGATCATTCGCCCGAAGCCCGCGCTCACGGCATGAGCGTCGAGGCGACCTTCGCCACCACCGATTTCATGGGCGAGCAGATCACATTCGTCGACTGCCCCGGCTCCATCGAATTCGCCTTCGAGGCCGAACCCGTGCTCGCCGCCTGCGACCTCGCGGTCGTCGTCGCCGAGGCCGACGAGAAGAAGATCCCGGCGCTGCAGCTCATCATGCGCAAGCTCGACGATCTCGCCATTCCGCGCGTCCTGTTCCTCAACAAGGTCGACAAGGCGGTCGCGGGCGTGCGCGAGACGCTGAAGATGCTGCAGCCGGCAAGCACGGTACCTCTGCTGCTGCGCCAGATTCCGGTGCGCAAGGACGGCATCGTCATCGGATCGATCGATCTGGCGCTGGAACGCGCCTACATCTATCGCGAATACGCCGAAAGCCAGGTCGCCGAGATCCCGAACGATGACAAGGCGCGCGAGCTGGAGGCGCGCTTCTCCATGCTGGAGACGCTCGCCGACCATGACGATCACCTGATGGAGCAGTTGCTGGAGGAGATCGAGCCGCCGAAAGACGCGATCTTCGACGATCTCTCGGCCGATCTGCGCGCCGGCGCGGTGACGCCGGTGCTGATCGGCACGGCCGAGAAAGGCAACGGCGTGCTGCGCCTGTTGAAAGCCATTCGCCATGACGCGCCGGACGTCGAGGCGACGCGGACGCGCCTTGGCGCGCCGGACGGCCAGACGGTGGTGCAGGTGATGAAGACTATCCACACCGCGCATGGCGGCAAGCTTTCGGTATCGCGGGTGCTTTCCGGCCAATTGGCCGACGCGGCGGAGCTCTTCCTGTCCAATGGCGACACGGCGAAGGTCTCCGGCATCTACAGGATGCTCGGCAAGGACCAGATCAAGCAGACATCGGCCAAGGCCGGCGACACGGTCGCGCTCGGCAAGCTCGACAACGTCAAGACCGGCCAGACGCTGAGCTCGGTCAAGGGCGGCATCCGGCCATTGGTCACATTGGAGCCGCCGCAGCCCGTCTTTGCCTTCGCGCTTCGTCCCAAGGAGCGCAAGGACGAGGTCAAGATGTCGGCGGCGATCCAGCGGCTCGCCGAGGAAGACCCATCGCTCAGCCTGCGCCACAACCAGGACTCCGCCGAAACCGTCCTGTCGGGCCACGGCGAGATGCATCTACGCGTGGTGCGCGAGCGCCTCGAGGGCAAGAACCAGATTCCCATCGAGGGCCATGCGCCGGCGGTGCCTTACCGCGAAACTATCCGCAAATCGGCGCAGCAGCGCGGCCGCCACAAAAAGCAGTCGGGCGGCCACGGCCAATTCGGCGACGTTGTGATCGAGATCAAGCCGCTGCCGCGCGGTTCCGGCTTCCAATTCTCCGACACCATCACCGGCGGCGTGGTGCCGAAAACCTATATCCAGTCGGTGGAGACCGGCATTCGCGACTATCTCAAGACCGGCCCGCTCGGCTTCCCGGTCGTCGATGTCGCCGTCAACCTGTCGGACGGCTCCTACCATGCGGTCGATTCATCCGACATGGCCTTCCAGATGGCGGCGAAGCTCGCGATGAAGGAAGGCATGGCCGCCTGTTCGCCCGTCCTGCTCGAGCCGATCATGAAGGTCGAGATCGTCACGCCTTCCGACGCGACCTCGAAGATAATCGCGCTGATCCCGCAGCGGCGCGGCCAGATCCTCGGCTATGACGCAAGGCCGGACTGGCCGGGCTGGGATGTTGTCGAGGCGACCATGCCCCAGGCCGAAATCGGAGACCTGATCATCGAGCTGCGCTCGGCCACCGCCGGCGTCGCCAGCTACAAGGCCACTTTCGATCACATGGCCGAGCTCACCGGCAGGCTGGCCGACGAGGCAATGAACGCCAACGGCAAAGCCGCCTAAGCAATTCCAGGAAAAGCGTGGGCGGTTTCCGTCCGGAATTGCGTAAGAACAATGAGATAGTGCGGTTCGCTGTTCCCGTGAAACGGTGAACCGCACTAGCAGGTCGGCCTGCCTGACAGACTTCTGTTGGAGATATGAAAAACGGCGTCCGGATGATCCGGACGCCGTTCCTATCGCGGACCGTTTTCCTGGGAGGCAACGGCTGGTCCGCCGCATCCGGAAAAAAGGTTCGGACGCGGCGCTTGCCTGAGCCCGGTCTTTCGAGTGATGCCCCCATCTCCCGAACCGACCAACCGCGTCCTATCGTCTACTTAAACGATAGAGTGGGTCTGCAACATGTTACCCGATGTTACATGTCACTGTTACGCGGTGGATCCAGTCGTTTTCTTGCCGGCTCGAAGGCGTGCGGGCAACAAAAAAGCCGGATCAATAAAGATCCGGCTGAGTTTGATTGGAAGTGCCGATTAAGGCTAACCTCCAGAGGGGAACACTCGAGGGCGCTAATGGGAGGAGAACGCGCCCTGGAGATGTGACTATATATGTGCTTATCATGCCCAAGAAACAAGCATCTATTTTGCAACACACGCATGCAAAAAGACGCAGGCTGTGGTCCAACCTGTTCCTGGAACCCATAGGACCAGAAAAATCGCCGATTCCGGGGCGCTTCTGGCTCTAAAGCGACTGCTTAAATGTAAAATCGAGCCGATTTTGCTCGGAAATAGCGAGTCGGTGAAATGGTGTCGATTTCGGCACGCCAAGTTTATTTTTATGGCAGGAGACGGCTAATGCGAACTTTTTCAGCAATCGCCGGCAGCGCGCTATTCCTTGTCGCGGCACCCCGCGTTGTCGCCGGACTGGCGCCCTGGCTGTTGACCGATCATTATCGCAAACCGCTTTCGGCCCTGCCGGGCTTGGTGCCTGCGGGCTGGATTCTTGTGATCGGAGCGGCCACCATCCTGCTTCATGCCTTCGCCCGCTTTGCCCTCGAGGGCCTGGGCACGCCCGCTCCCGTCGCGCCGACCGAGAAGCTGGTCGTCGGCGGCATCTACCGCCATGTGCGCAACCCTATGTATGTCGCGGTGCTGGCGATCATCCTTGGCCAGGCACTGATCTTCTCGAGCTGGGCGGTACTGGTCCACGGCCTCGTCGCCGCGGCAGCGATGATCTCCTTCGTCAACCTCTATGAAGAGCCGACGCTCGCCAGCCGCTATGGCGAACAATACGAGGTCTATCGGCGCGCCGTGCCCGGCTGGCTGCCGCGGCTGACACCCTGGCGCGGATAAGCTGAGACCCAGGACCTGTCGAGGTTCAAGTCCCGCCGGCCCCACCTGAATTTCGACACACCCAGTCTCTCATGTTCCCTGTCAAGATTGAAGGCAAGAAGGCTCGCCTGCTTGGCAGGTTTGCCATGCAGTCGGATCGG
>NZ_JAIUHK010000033.1:0-72264 GCF_020165075.1 Mesorhizobium sp. CA4 | reverse complement strand
TCGAAGCGATACCACTTCACCAGACCGGACAGTCGGTCGAGCGGTGAGGATCCACCTGCAAGCTTCTGGCCCAGAAATGCTTCCGCCAGGCTCAACTGCCCCGTCTGCTTCACCGCCATTGCGATTCCCTCCGAGCTTCCTTCTCAGAGAATCACAACCAGCCAATTACGCAACAGGCCCAGAGAGAGGCGCGGTCAAAAAAATGCCCGGTCCTGGAGGGGAACCGGGCAATGTGCAGGCTGGCCGGCGGGGAACCGGCAGGGAGTGTGGGAGCCTGCATGAAACTTGGTCGCGTCGAGCCGTGAAAAGGTTCAACGAGACCGTTCACGCTACCTGACGAGCAAGATCCTCGATCGTGTCGGCGCGCTCGCTGGCAATGGCGCGCAGCTTCACCGTCGGATCGCGACCGAAGGGCACGGCGACGGCGACATGAAGGTCGGAGCGCGTCAGGCCGATATCGGCAAGCTCGGCGTCCGACATCTCGCCCAGGCGATAGAAGGCGCGGCGGTTTTTCCACGCGACATAGGCGTTGGCGAGAGCATTGAGAACACGCGTCGCAACGGCCGGACGCGTGGTGATGCGCGGGGTCTCGGAAGCGAATTCAATCGTGGTCATGTCAGTCTCTCCTTCCAGGAGTCGAGCGGACGAAATCAGGCAATCGGCGCCTTGGGAGAAGCGCCGTTCCGGTTTCCATTCACATGCTGTCATGTGGACAATGCCAATTTGCCATCGCGCGATTGATTAATCCAACGAATGTTTTTAATCTCTAACATCAACATCAATGATAGGTTGGACCGATGAAAGCGCCGCTCGACCTCGATCAGTTGCAGACCTTCATCTCGATCGCCGACACAGGGAGCTTCACCCGCGCGGCCGAAGAGGTGCACCGGACACAGTCAGCCGTGTCGATGCAGATGCGGCGGCTGGAGGAGCGCATCGGCAAGCCGCTGTTCGAAAAAGACGGCCGCACCAACAAGCTGACCGAGGAGGGCGACCGGCTGCTTTCCTATGCGCGGCGGCTGATCTACCTCAACCGCGAGACGCTTGCCGCCTTCGACGACCAGCGGTTGGAAGGCACGATCCGCATCGGCACGCCGGATGATTATGCCGACCGCTTCCTGCCCGAGATCATGGCGCGCTTCTCGCGCTCCAACCCGCGCGTCGAGCTGACGGTCGTCTGCGAGCCGACGCCGGGGCTGGTCGAGCACATCAAGCGCGGCAATCTCGACCTGGCGCTGGTGACGCATAACGACACGCGCGGCCAGTCGGAAGTGGTGCGGCGCGAGCCGCTTTTATGGGTCACCTCAGCCAACCACGCTACGCATGAACAGGAGATCCTGCCAATGGCGTTCGGGCGGCCGAACTGCATCTGGCGGCGCGCCGCGGTCGACGTGCTCGACCGCCAGAGCCGCGAGTATCGTGTGCTGTTTTCCAGCTTCTCGGCCACCGTCATCACCGCGGCCGTCCTTTCCGGCCTGGCGGTCTCGGTGCTGCCGGAATGCGCGCTTCGGCCCGGCATGCGCGTGCTCGGCGAGGCCGACGGCTTCGGCCAGTTGCCGGATTGCCGCATCGGCATCATGCGCGGCCAGACCTCGCAGCCGGAGATCGTCGACGCTTTGGCCCGTCACATCGCCGAAAGCCTCGACAACATTTCCGTGCCGGTCGGCGAAGAGGCGGGAAGCTTCGACTTCGCCGCGCTCGCCTTTGCCAAGATGAAACGGGTCAAGGCAAACCAGATCATGCCTGGATGGTAAAGTCAGGCCCGAGCGGCGGAGCGCTCCTGATCGGCTGACGAGACACCCGGCAGCGCAAGCAACTGGCCGGGCTCCAGCGGCGGCGACAGCAAAGCGGCGAGCGTCAGCACGGTCAGCGTGACCTGACGCGTCAACGAGCTGCTGTATAATATTAGTGATGTTGGTCGCAGCTTGACGCCGGCCGATAAGCGTCCCCCAATCGCCAAATGAGTGAAACAGCAACCGAATCACGCAGCAACGCCACCGAATACACGGTGAGCGAGATTTCCGGCGCGCTGAAGCGCACTGTCGAGGATGCTTTCGGCAATGTGCGGGTGCGTGGCGAGATTTCCGGCTATCGCGGGCCGCATTCCTCCGGCCACGCTTACTTCGCCTTGAAGGACGACCGCGCGCGGATCGATGCGGTTGTCTGGAAGACGGCCATGGCGCGGCTGAAATTCCGCCCCGAGGAAGGTATGGAGGTGATCGCCAGCGGCAGACTGACGACCTATCCCGGCAAATCCAACTATCAGATCGTCATCGACAATCTGGAGCCGGCAGGCGCCGGCGCGCTGATGGCGCTGCTCGAAGAGCGCAAGCGCCGGCTGCAGGCCGAAGGCTTGTTCGATGCAGGCCGCAAGCGGCGGCTGCCATTCATGCCCAAAGTCATCGGCGTCGTCACCTCGCCGACCGGCTCGGTGATCCGCGACATCATCCATCGCATCAAGGACCGGTTTCCACTTCATGTGCTGGTGTGGCCGGTGAGGGTCCAGGGCGACACGACGGCCAGGGAGGTGACTGCGGCCGTCAACGGTTTCAACGCGTTGACATGGGACGGACCGATTCGCCAACCCGATCTGTTGATCGTGGCGCGCGGCGGCGGCAGCCTCGAGGACCTCTGGGGCTTCAACGACGAAGGGCTGGCGCGTGCCGTTGCGGCGTCCGCCATCCCGGTGATCTCGGCCGTCGGACACGAGACCGATACGACTCTGATCGACTTTGTTGCCGATATGCGCGCGCCCACCCCGACGGGCGCAGCCGAGATCGCCGTACCGGTCAGGGCGGACTTGGAGGCAACCTTGGCCAGCCTCGGCGCGCGGCTCAACGCCTGCGCCTCGCGGCACCTGGAGCGCAAGCGCCAGGCGGTGCGCGCGGCGGCGCGCGCGCTCCCCTCGCCCGACCAGTTGCTGGCGCTGCCGCGCCGCCGTTTCGACGATGCGACCAGCCGCCTCGGCCGCGGGCTGACGGTGAATATCGAGCGCAAGCGGGCGACGCTGGAGCGGCAAAGGCTGACGCCGGCGACCCTGTCGCGGCGCCTCAATGAGGCGCGCACGCTGACCGGCCGCGACATCGCGCGTGCCCGCGCGGCGTTCTTCTCCATCGTGCGCGAGCGGCGCGCGCGCTTCCAGCGCAATTCGATGCGCCTGTCGCCGGGGCCGATCGTCCGGCGGCAGAAGCTGCAGGCCGATACGCTGACCGGGCTGGGCCGCAGACAGGACCAGGCATTGGCGCGGCGTCTCGATCGGCTGCGCGCGGCGCTGACCCAGGCCGACCGTCTCTTGTCGACGCTGTCGCACAAGGCCGTGCTGGCGCGCGGCTTCGCGCTGGTCAAGGATGCCGAAGGCGCCGTCGTCAAAGGGGTCGCGGAGCTGGCACCGGGCGCGGCGCTGCAGCTGGAATTCGCCGACGGCACTGCCGAGGCCATCGCGACCTCCGGCGGCGCGCGGCCGAAGCTGGCCGCGAAATCGCCCGCCAAGGCCAAGGAGCCGGGCAACCAGGGCTCGTTGTTCTAAGGATCGCATGAGCAACCACGACCCGCATCTTCGCACGCCTTCGGGCAAGCCGCGCCTGCGCGCCTTCGGCGTCGCGCTCGACGGCACGCCGGGCCCTTTCAATGCAATCACCGATGTGCCGGGCGTGTCGGTGGGCTACACGACGCTGATTTCCGGCGACGGCCCGCTGCAGGTCGGCAACGGCCCGGTGCGCACCGGTGTGACCGCCATCCTGCCAAGGCCGGTTCAAGAGCTCGCGACCCCGGTCTTTGCAGGTGTGTTCAGCCAGAACGGCAATGGCGAGCTGACGGGCACGCACATTATCGAGGAGACCGGCGCCTTCAACTTCCCGGTGACCATCACCAACACGCATTCCTGCGGCGTCACCCGCGACGCCACGCTGCGCTGGATGCACAAAGTGTTGCCGGCAGCGCTCGACACAGGCTGGGGCCTGCCGGTGGCGGCCGAGACCTATGACGGCTTCCTCAACGACATCAACGGCCATCATGTGAGCGTCGACCATGTAACTGCGGCACTCGACAGCGCCAGCGGCGGCGCCATCGAGGAAGGCAGCGTCGGCGGCGGCACCGGCATGATAAGCTTCGGCTTCAAGGCCGGGTCCGGCACCGCCTCGCGCATAGTCGAATGGCAGGGCAAACGCCACGTGCTCGGCGTGTTCGTGCAGGCGAATTTCGGCAAAAGGCACAATTTCACCATTCGCGGCCGGCGTGTCGGCCCGGAATTGGCCCAGCCGGCTATCCGCGAGGACACGCCGCGCGCCGAAAAGGGTTCAATCATCGCCGTCGTCGCCACCGACGCGCCGTTCCTGCCGCATCAGATGAAGCGGCTCGCCCGGCGCGTGCCGCTCGGCATCGCCATGACCGGCGGCTATGGCTACCACAGTTCTGGCGATATTTTTCTCGCCTTCTCGACCGCCAATGCCGAGGCCGCGCTGGCGCCTTCAGGCCGCATCGCCCACGCGGATTTCATCCCGGAGGTCGACATTGACCCATTCTTCGACGCGGTCGTGCAAGCGGTGGAGGAAGCGATCCTCAACGCGCTCACCGCCAATGAAGACATGACGGGACGCGACGGCAATTTCGTGCCGACGCTGCCCAAAGAATGGCTGAAGGAAAAATTCGGATAGAGCGCCGCCGGCCCATGCCAGCGGGTATTTATTCCGCCGGCTTGTCGGGCCTTGCTTCGCTGCTGCCCTCTTCAACGGCTTCCTCGAGGCGCGACGCGATCAGTTCCTGGATATCGCCGACCTCTTCCTGGATATCCTCCAGCAGAATGCCTGCCTCGGCGGCCTTGGCGCAGCATTCCTTGGCAAGGGTCTCGGCCTGCTTGTCGATCTTGATCGGCAAATGCTGGCATTGGACTTTCTCGCCAATCCATCCGCGCAAAAACTCGATCGCATGTTCACTCATACTGCTTCTTCCCTAGCGGCCAAGCCGGTTGGTAGCCATGAACCTCGCCACCCTGCAGAGGATGCATGCCCATTCGAGCCGAGTCGGCCTCGATCCGCAAGACATGTTGCCAATGGAATGCGAAGCCGAAGGAATGGAAGGGTTCGAGGTGCACGTTCAGATCATTGAGAATTATGGGATCGTTGGTCGGGATCGAAAAACGGTAACCGTAGTTGTTTTGCCTGCTTTTTCTAACTTTGACGGCGCATTCGTATCAAAAATCACATCGCAGCTTCCCGGCCAATGCTGCCCCAGCCTCAGCCGGAGCAGGCGCTATATAGCGGCATCCTCATGCAATGTCGACTCGGGGTCCGCCATCCGGGCGGCTACCTCCCCAGAAGATTGCGCTCGACGGTCCTCAGATGCGTCAGCATGGCATCGCTGGCGCCTTCGGAGTCGCGCGCCAGCAGGGCATCCAGGACGAGTTGGTGCTCGCTGCAATAGGTGGCATCAGGCGTCGATCCGCAAGCGGGCTTAGAAAATTGGCGGCAATCCTATCGCCAGGGTTCCCCGACCATTTGAGCGTCGGCTCGGCGTAAGACGCCAGTTGTCACGATGGCCATGTCGAGCTGCGAAGGTCTCTGTCGCGCGCTGGGATGGTTGGGAAGGCGTGTCTTCGGCCGGTGTCGAGAACTGCGATATCGGGACACCGGAGCAGTCCGATCATACCCGATAATATTCCCGATACCATTCCACGAAACGCCGGACCCCGATCTCGATCGGGATCCTCGGCCTGAAGCCGGTCGCTTGCTCAAGTGAGCTGACATCGGCACAGGTCGCAGGCACGTCGCCGGGCTGGAGCGGCATGTAGTTGCGCTTCGCCTTTTTGCCCAGCGCGTCTTCGAGCAGTTCGATCAAGTGGTTCAGCTCAACCGGCGAACCGCCGCCGATGTTATGGATCCTGAACGGCGCGCTGCTGGTCGCGGGGTCAGGCGCGACACTGCTCCATTCCTTGTTTGCCGTTGCGGGCAGTCGCATGATGCGGACCAGGCCCTCGATGATGTCATCGATATAGGTGAAATCACGTTGCATGTTGCCGTGGTTGAAAACGTCGATCGGCTCGCCTGCAAGTATGGCCCTAGTGAAGATGAACAAGGCCATATCCGGCCGACCCCATGGCCCGTAAACGGTGAAGAAGCGCAACCCCGTCGTCGGCAGCCCGAACAGATGGCTGTAGGTATGCGCCATCAACTCGTTGGCCTTCTTGCTGGCGGCATAGAGGCTGAGCGGGTGATCGGCGGAATCGTGAACGGAGAACGGCATTCGCGTGCTGCCGCCATAGATCGAGCTCGATGACGCATAGACCAGGTGATCGACGCGGGCGCGGCGACATCCTTCCAGCACATTGAGAAATCCGCTTAGATTGCTGTCTCCGTAGGGATAGGGATTGGTCAGCGAATGACGAACGCCGGCCTGGGCCGCCAGGTTCACCACGATTTCCGGATCGGCCGAGCTGAAGAGCGCTGAAACGCGGTCCCGGTCGGCCAGATTGACATGCTCGAACCGGAAATGCGGAAATTCTTCCAGCTGATCGAGTCGGGCTCGCTTTAGATTAACGTCGTAGTATTCATTCATGGAATCGAGGCCGACAATTTGCCAGCCGTCGGAAAGCAGTCTCCGGCATAGATGAAAGCCGATGAACCCGGCTGCTCCGGTGACAAGAACAGGCCTGTTTGACGTCACGGCACGTCCCTAATGTTAGCTGTGACCAGATTCACACCCGCCTCCACACTCGCCTCCCTTTATCCCGGGAAGCATCATCAGAATGATCGATGAAACATCTGCCCGGCGGAGCCATAACCGAACCTCACCTCTAGCTCAGGCACGCCATGCTCCCGGCATATGTGAAGGCACAAGCAGCGGACCAGGATCTTGATGAGGCTCCTCTTCCGCAAAGCCCGCCCGGATGGGTAGAGGTGCGTAGCTATGCTCTGGACCAGGGCGGACCTGCCCTGCGGTCGTATCGGCCTTTGCCAGCCGATTTCGCGGATATCGGGATCGGTCCCCTTCTGGAAACGGTTGTAGAGCGACATCCGCATAGGATCGCCATCAATGACGGCACGGACGAACTCTCCTATTCGGCGCTTGGCGTCGCCGTCGATATCCTATCGCGCCGCATTGCGGATGCCGTTCCGGAAGGCAGGCCGGTCGGAATCTGCCAGCCATGCTCCGTCTGGAGCGTAGTCGCCATGCTCGCCACGATGGCAGCCGGACGGATCTCGATTCCGCTTAACGCGAGAGATCCCGGTCCCCGGATCAGCGAGATTGTGTCCGCGGCCAAGCTCTCGGCCATGCTGGGCAGCGGCGACAGGCCCAGCGATCTGCCTCCGGAAATTCAATGGATCGACGTCGGCGTAAGTTCGGCCTCGCAGCAAGAGCTGTTGGCGAAGCCCCTGCCGCAGCCTTCGGTCGATAAGCCGGCCATAATTCTCTATACCTCGGGCAGCACAGGGCGCCCCAAGGGCATTGTCAACAGTCAGCGCAGCTTGCTGTGGCGCGTGCAACAATATGTCGAGGCGTGTCACATCAATTCGGACGATATTTTTCTCCCCTTGTCGGGCCTGGCCACGATAGCCGGCTGCCGCGAGATCCTGGCGGCCGTCCTCACCGGGGCCACCTTGCAACTCGTTGAACTGGAGGCAGTGGGGCTGCGCGGCGTCCGCGCGCGAATGCAGGACCAAGGCACGACCATCACCTATCTTGTGCCCGCCTTGCTTCGAACGCTGATGGCGGATGCCTGCGCCGATACGTTCAGATCGCTCCGGGTCGTCCGCGTCGGCGGCGAGAAAGTGCTGTGGACCGACATTGCCCTTCTGCGCAAAGCCGTCCCGCCGCATTGCCTGATCCAGATAGGCTATTCGTCCACGGAAACGACAGGATCGCAGTGGTTCGTGCCGTCGGAACCACCGAACACCGAGCCCGACGTGCCGGTTGGGCGCCTTTTGCCGGGTATTGCGTTCTCTATCGTCGATGAGGAAGGACACAGCGTTCCCCCCGGCGAAACGGGAGAGCTCGTGATCAAGAGCCCCTATGTCCTGCTTGGACATTGGGAAAATAGCGCCGTCATCCCTGTCGACGCCGACCCCGACAACCCGCATGCGCGGATTTTTCCGACCGGCGATCTCGTGCGCCTGGACAGCGATGGTCTGTTGAGGATCATCGGCCGGAAGGGGCGCCAGATAAAGATCAACGGTCGACGCATCGAGCCGGCTGAGCTCGAAAGAGTGCTGCGATCCGCCCCCTCGGTTCAGGACGCCGTAGCGATCGTTACGGAGGCAACTGAACTTGTCGCATTCGCCATTCCGGGCGAGGCCGCGGGTCCGGACTTCGTGGAGGACCTGCGCCGGCTGATTGCCGACACGCTGCCCCCGGCGTTGCGGCCCCTGCGGCTCCACCGCGTAAGCGAGATCCCCTACCTCGATAGCGGAAAGATCGACCTCGTCAAACTCAGTAAAATGGATCTTCTCGCCAGGAGGCCGGTTGCCGTCGCCGACCCGCCAGTTTCGGATGCCGATTCGGCGGTGGGCAAGGTGGTGCAGAAGGCATGGAGCAAGGTTCTCAACACCAGAGCAGCCACCGGCAGGTGGGACGAGGCCGGAGGAGACTCGCTGAAGCTGCTGCACTGCGTGATGGAGATCGAGAACCTCATCGGCCAGGAACTCGGGCTTGAGAGTTTCACCGTCGAAATGAGCGCGGCCGAGATGGTGAAGGCTGTCGTCGCGGCGCAGGCAGCGGCATCCGGCAAAGCCGCTCCGGAGCACAATCCGCCACTGCTTTTCCTGTTTCCCGGATCCGTCGGCTACGGTCCAAGCCTTGCCGCCTTCTCCTCCGCCATGGGAAGAACCGCGAAAGTGGTTCCAATCAGGTATCCCAGCCTCGCGCTCATCCTGCGCGGACAGAGCGATCTCGCGAGCATGGCAGACGCCGCGGTCCAGCAAATCAACCGCGCTCAGCCGTCCGGGCATGTCAGGCTTCTGGGCCACTCTCTCGGCGGCGCGGTTGCGCTGGAGGTCGCGGTGCGCCTGCTCGAGGCCGGGCGGTCGGTCAAGTTCATCGGCATCCTCGACACAAGCCTGGAGGGCGAGCGCAGCCGCCTGTGGGACACGGTCACCCGCACAATGCGCCGGCTCCGGTCCAACCGCATATCGTTCCAGCGCGTCGCCTGCCGCGCGCTGGCAAAGATCGCGGTCAGAATGGGTTGCGAAGTCCGTCTCGCGCGCGCCATCGACCGTTACACCGAAGGCCAGTTCAACGGGGCGTGCTTCCGGGTCAAGCTGGAATTGCAGGAAGTGTTGAGGGCGCAGGCGTTTTTCCGCTGGTTGGCGGAGCCCAAGGTCGCGCTCCCGATCCAAGGGACCCTGTTTCGCTGCGCTCGCCCGGGCATGTCCCGCGCCATCGGGTGGGATCAGGTGTTTCGCGACCTGCAGGTGATCCCGATCGTGGGCACCCATATCGATCTCGTCGTGGAGCCCCACGTCGCGACCAACCGTCCGCTGATCGAAAAGGCGGTCCTGCAAACGTATACGCGGGCCGAATCCTTGCAATTGGAGGGCCAAACAGCGTGATCTCGCGATTCACCAGGGAAGTGCTGGCATTGGACGCAGCCGCGGAGGCGGACCGCATCGTGTCATCGACGCGCGAGCAGGTCCTGGTCACGCTTCGGCGGCGCGGCGTGGTGGTCGGACTGTCTGGCGGCATCGACAGTTCCGTCGTCGCATCCTTGTGCGTGCGCGCCTTCGGCAAAGATAAGGTGCTAGGGCTCTTCATGCCGGAGCGGGACTCCTCGGGAGACTCGCTAAGGCTCGGACGTGTCGTTGCGGCCCAGCTCGGCATCGATACTCTGGTCGAAGACATCGCCCCGGCGCTCGATGCCATCGGCGCCTATCGCCGGCAGATCGAGGCCATCCGCGCCGTCGTTCCAGAATATGACGAAGGATGGAAATGCAAGCTGGTGCTGACCTCGGTTCTGGAGAGCCAAGGTCTCAACATCACCCGTCTTACGGTTCAGGATCCGGAGGGCAAGGTCAACACGGTTCGGCTGCCCCTGACGGCCTATCTGCAGATCGTCGCCGCGACCAATTACAAGCAGCGCATCCGCAAGATGACCGAATATTATCATGCGGATCGCCTCGGCTACGCTGTTGCCGGAACGCCGAACCGGCTCGAATATGACCAGGGCTTCTTCGTCAAGCAAGGCGACGGCATCGCCGACGTCATGCCAATCGTGCACCTGTACAAAACACAGGTCTATCAGTTGGCTGAATATCTCGGGGTGGACGAAGAAATCCGCCGCAGGCCGCCGACCACCGACACATTCTCCATGGCGCAAAGCCAGGAGGAATTCTACTTCGCGCTGCCTTACCACCTGACGGATCTATGCCTCTATGGCGTCAACCATGGGTTATGCGCCGACGAGGTCGCAGCTGCGGCGGGCCTCACCGGCGGCCAGGTCGAGAAGGTCTTCAAGGACATCGAAGCGAAGCGTCGGGCAGCACGCTATCTGCATGCGCGACCCTTGCCCTCCGTGCCGATGGATGTGGACTGACGACGATGTGCGGAATCGCCGGGATACTGGCGCTGAACGCCAACGCCGAACCGCCTTCGCGCGAGGCGTTATTGCGCATGGCTGGCGCGCTTGCGCATCGCGGCCCCGACGAACGGGGGCTTTACCGCGACAGACGCGCCGGTCTGGCGCATGCCCGCTTGTCGGTCGTCGATCTTCAACACGGGCAGCAGCCGCTCGCCGACTCTGATAGTCCGGCGTGGATCGTCTTCAACGGCGAGATCTTCAACTACCTCGAGCTGCGCGACAGGCTGTTCGCCCTCGGCCATCGGTTCCGCACCCGCAGCGATACCGAAGTCGTCCTGCACGCCTATCGGGAGTGGGGTCAGGCAGCCTTCGAGCGTATGAACGGCCAATGGGCGCTGGCGATCTGGGATCCGGCTATAGGCCGGCTGGTGCTGTCGCGCGATCGCTACGGCATTTGCCCGCTGCATTTTTGCGAGCATGGCGGCCGCCTGTTCTTTGCGAGCGAAGTCAAAGCGATTTTCGCGGCCGAGGCCGCTATCCCGCGCGCGTTCGATCCGGCTGGCATCGATCAGACCTTCACCCTGTGGACGGCTGTTGCTCCGCAGAACGTGTTCCAGGGCATCCGGGAACTCCCGCCCGGACACGTGCGCCTTTACGAGAAAGGCGCGGCGCGAGAATACCCGTTCTGGCAGCCGCGCTTTCCGGAAATCCAGGATCAGGACCATGGCCGGTTTAGCGGCTCCCTGGACGAGGCTGTGGAGGAAGTGCGGCTGATGCTGGAAGGCGCCACGGCCTTGCGAATCGTGCAGGCCGATGTGCCGGTCGGCTGCTATCTGTCAGGCGGGCTCGACAGCTCCCTTGTCGCCACGCTCGGAAGGCGCTTCGCCGGCGAGCGTTTCCAGACCTTCTCGCTGCGTTTTGCCGACGCCGAATATGACGAGACCGAATTCCAACGGCTCGTCGCAGACGCGACTGGCAGCGAGCACCACGAGATAGTCGTTTCTCGCGGCGATATAGCCGCAGCCTTTCCCGAGGTGATCCGCCACACCGAGCGGCCAATCCTCAGGACCGCCCCGGCACCGCTCTTCCTGCTGTCGAGGCTCGTGCGGGAACGCGGCATCAAAGTGGTGCTGACCGGCGAAGGCGCTGACGAGATGTTTGCCGGTTATGACCTGTTCCGCGAGGGCAAGGTACGCCGCTTCTGGGGACGTCAGCCGGCGTCGACAAGGCGCGCCCGCTTGCTTGAGCGGCTCTATCCTTACCTCTCGCGCTCACCGGTTCATCAGCAGGCACTGGCCCGGCAGTTCTTCGGCCGCAATATTGAGGCCCACGCCGCGGCCGGATTTGCACATGACACGCGCTGGCGCACGACCAGCGCGATCAAGCGCTTGTTCTGCCCCGATATGCGGGCTGCCTCCGAAGACCGCGACGCGGTGAGCGAACTGATCTCGACGCTGCCGGCCGAATTTCCACGCTGGAGCCCCCTCGCCCAGGACCAGTATCTGGAGATCCGGACTCTGATGTCGAGCTATCTGCTCTCTTCGCAAGGCGACAGGATGCTGATGGCTCACTCGATCGAGGGCCGCTTTCCCTTCCTCGACGACAACGTCGTTACCTTGGCGAATGCGCTTCCGGATGCCTACAAGCTGCGCGGCCTCGACGAGAAGCACGTGCTGAAGCGCGTCGCGGCGCCGATCCTGCCGCCGCAGGTCGTCGCCCGGAAGAAGCAGCCCTATCGGGCGCCGAATGCGATGAGTTTCTTTGCCGACGGCGCGCCGGCTTACATTGGTGATGCCTTGTCGGAGACGGCAGTGCGGGCGGCCGGCGTCTTCGATCCCCAAGCGGTAACCCGGCTGGTCGGGAAGTGCCGAGCTCGAACCGGCGAGGGAGACATGTCGAATTCCGACAACATGGCCCTGGTCGGGGTGCTCTCGACGCAGCTTCTCCATCAGCAGTTTGTCGCGACCCGCCCTGCCGGTGTGACAGAGCCGGATCTCAGCATCGATGTCGATTATGAGCATCGCGAAAGGGAGTTGGCATGATCCACGGCGCCGTACCGCTCCTGCATGATTATCTGATCCACTCAGCCGGCCGGCTCGGCGACAAGGTGGCGTTGGTCTGCAGCGGGCGACGCGTCACCTACGCCGAAATCGACGAGCGTTCCAACGGGGTCGCACACTGTCTGGCAACAGCCGGCGTGCAACGCGGCGATCGGGTGATGATCTTCGCCGACAACACGGTCGAGACGGTTGTCAGCTTCTGGGCGGTGCTGAAGGCAAACGCAGTCGTGTGCATCGTCAACCCGCTCACAAAAAGCGAGAAGCTCGAATACCTGCTGAATGATTGCCGGCCGGCGGCACTGATCACCGACCGGCATCTGCGCTCCGTGTTCGGCGAGCCGGCGCGAAATTGTCATTCGCTACGCCAGGTGATCGTGTCAGGGCCGATGGAGGACGACGAGCTCAGCCGGCTGCCGCACGCGATACGCTGGGAAACGGCCGCCGTGAGAAATCCTGCTGCGCCTGCGCGCAAATCGATCGACATCGATCTCGCCGCCATCATCTACACGTCCGGATCCACGGGCGAGCCCAAAGGCGTGATGCTGACACACCGCAACATGATGGCGGCGTGCACCTCAATTGCGTCCTATCTAGAGCTTCGGGAAGACGAGGTTATCCTCAACGTCCTGCCCCTCGCCTTCGACTACGGTCTCTATCAGATGCTGATGGCGTTCCGCACCGGCGCCCGGCTGGTTCTCGAACGCTCGTTCGCGTTTCCGGCGCAAATCCTTCAAATCATCAAGGATGAGAGGATCACAGGCTTTCCCGGCGTGCCCACCATCTTCGCCTCACTGGCGGAGCTCAAGTCGCTGAAGGATCACGACTTCTCGAGCATCCGCTATGTCACCAACACCGCCGCCGCCTTGCCGCTCAAGCACATCACCATGCTCAGGGATCTGTTTAAGGGCGCCCAAATCTATTCGATGTATGGCCTCACCGAGTGCAAGCGCTGCACCTATCTGCCGCCGGAAGATCTCGAACGAAAACCGCTGAGCGTGGGGATCGCGATCCCGAACACCGAGATGTGGATCGTCGACGACAATGACCAACGCGTCAAGCCCGGGACCGTCGGCCAGCTCGTCATCCGTGGCGCGACGGTGATGAAGGGCTACTGGGGCAAACCGGAAGCGACCGCCAGGAAGCTCAAGCCCGGCCCCTTGCCGGGCGAGCAGGTGCTTTACACCGGCGACTACTGCCGAATGGACGCGGAGGGCTATCTCTACTTCATCGGCCGCGGCGACGAGATCATAAAGTCCCGGGGCGAGAAGGTTGCGCCGAAGGAAGTCGAAAACGTGCTGGTGAATATCCCCGGCGTCAAGGAGGCCGCGGTGGTCGGCGTGCCTGACGAGCTTCTCGGCCAGGCCGTGAAGGCCTTCGTCGTGATCGAGCAAGGCCGCATCGTCGGCGAGCGGCAGCTTCAGATGGAATGCCAGAAGCGGCTTGAAAACTTCATGGTCCCGAAGTCCATCGTCATCGTGCCCAGCCTGCCGAGGACCGATACAGGAAAACTCAAGAAGGTGGCTCTTTCGTAGCGCCTGTTGGACCGCGCGCACAGTATTTAGCTTTTTATCGGAGGGTGGGTTATGGATACGATCTTGGCAACGAACCCGGCGGGCGACATTTACATCAAGCAAATTCGCGATTTCCTGGCTTCGAACTTCTACATCGCCGACGTGAAATCGCTCAGCGCCACGGAATCGCTGCTCGATCAGGGCATCGTCGATTCCACCGGCGTGCTCGAGGTCATCGGCTTCATCGAAGAGACCTTTGGCGTCATTGTCGAAGACAGCGAGCTCCTCCCGGAGAACCTCGATTCCATCCAGGGAATAGCGCAGTTCATCGCCCGCAAGAGGGGATGAGCTGCGAGGCGCTCAGGGCTGCGGCCTGGCGTATCCGAGCACGACACGCGCCTCGCCGGCGCGGTTGGTGACGGCGCGGACGCCCTCGTAGCTCCTGCTGCGCTCCAGCAGGCTCGCCACCTGGCGATCCTGGCCCAGGCCGACCTCGAACAGCAATGCACCGCCGGGCCGCAGATACCCCAAGGCGTCCTTCACCACGCGCATGTGGATAGCGATGCCGTAGGGCCCGGCCGCGAAAGCCTCACGCGGCTCGAGCGCGACCAGATGGGAGCGGTCACCCTCAAGCCGCTTCTCCGAGATGTAGGGCGGATTGCACACGACAACATCGATCGAGCCCTTAGGCACCAGAGTGGAGAGACTTTCGAACAAATCGCCCTGGTGGACCGACACCCGCTCGGCTAGGCCATGGTGGACGACATTTCGGCGCGCCACCTCGACACATCCATCGGTAAGATCACTTGCCCAGACCCGCGCCGCCGGAACCTGATGGGCGATGGCGCAAGCGAGATTGCCGGCGCCGCAGCACATGTCGACCACGCGCGGCGCCGGCAGGTTCATTTGATGCAACACGTCGACCGCGGACGAGCCCAACAGCTCCGTCTCCGGCCTCGGCACAAGTGCGCCGGACGCGACAAGCATCTCCATGCCCATGAAGACCGCGCTGCCTCTGCTATAGGCGTCCGCGACATCGATGTCCTGGCTCAAGACCTGCCTCCACAACCGGATCCAGCGCTCACCGTGCGGTGCAGAAGCGCCGGCGCTACTGTGCCGCCGCCGCGCTCTCCAGTTCGTTGCTGAACCTGACCTCGATCGTATCTCCCGGCGCCACCTCGGCGTCCTCGTCGGCCGCCTGCTTGCGCCATTGCCCATCGACATTGCGAATGAGCGTCATCTGGGCTCGAACCGTCTCGCCGGCGATTGACAGAGGCGCAGCGGTTGCACCCAGGGGCTGCAACTTCTGGCTCGCAGCGCGAAGCCTCGTGCCGATGTCGGCCAGTCGCACCTCGGTGTCCCGCAATTCGTTCAGCAGGCCGATGCGCCTTTGGTTCTCATTGCGCTCCATCTGCCTGGCAAAGTCTTCCTGCTGGCGCTTTGTTCTCATCAACTCGACGGAGGTTTCCAGCGCCCGGCTGGATGAAAGCAGGACGGCGCGCCGGACGTCGGCGAGCCTGTTGTTCGTCAGGTTTCCAGCCTTGAACGCCTTGGTGACCTGCTCCAGGTCCTCTTCATCGGCCTTAACGGCATCCGCTTCATCCTGCGCACGCTTGATCAGGGTTTGGATCTGCGCCGCGGCATCCTTGGCGCCCTTTTCGACAAAGCTCTGCTCTTGCCGAAAATTATCCAGGGAGAGCTTGAGCGCCTCCGCTTCAGCCTTTGCTATTCCCGCAGCGAGCGCGGGGGAAAGGGGCGACCCTTGCGGAGGCTGCATGTCGAAGCTTTCCTGCTTGTCAAGCTCTGCGCGCAGGCGGGCGCTGTGGAAGTAGTCCCTGGTGTATTCTCCCCAGATCATCTCGTAGTCGCGTCGCAGATCCGTCGGATCCGGGCCTGCCTGGTTGCCTCGCGCCCGCAAAAGGCTGAAACCGCCGGCCACGGCGATCGCCTGACGCACGGTCATCAGCGGGCGGTAGGCCTGTTGTCCGGGGGTGAGCACATCACCGGTCACATAGATCGGGCGATACTCGGCGATGATCGCAGTCACGTCGCTCGGCCTTACGACGGCCATCTGTTCACGGCCATCGGGCATGCGGATGTGGAAGATCTTGGTCGGCAGGATCGCTTGCATACGCGTCTGCAATTCGGGCGGCGTGAGACCGCCGACCGAGACCGCGCCGGCTTCGGGCAGCACGATCGTGCCATCCATCTGGACAACGGCACGCTGAGTCCGGCCGGGAATGGAGACTATTCCGATTTCAACCGTATCTCCCGGCGAAATCCGATAGGGTGTTGACGGATCGGCAGCCGCGGCCGTGGGCAGCGCCCCCAGCAGAGCAAGAGCTGCGAGAAATGACCGGCTAAGGTTGACCATTCGCAACAACCTCCTTCGGGTTGTGTTGTTCGGACCAGTCGAGACGGGTGACAAACTCGTAAACCGGCCCGCCCGGCACGCCCCAATTGCTTGACCAGATTACTTGCGAGCCATCCGGAGAGGGGGAGGCATGTGTTTCGCTCCAATAGTCGAATGGAACATTTCGTGTCTGGCCAATGCGTCGAACGGCGCCGCTACCGTCGAGCCGAAGCGCAACGATCTCGCGCGCATAGGGAGCCCAGGTTGGATTGGCCGATATCTCGTCCGGATTGCCGCCGTAGCTCAGGAATGCCCATCCTGGCCTGTTCAGTGCGCGCGTCGATGCATGCTCGGCTTCGCCGAACGCGGTCAGGGAAGTGACTTTCCCGTCCGACAGCCTGCGCTTGATTATGTGATACCTATCTGGACCCGATTTGCTGATCCCAACGAAGATTTCGCTCCCATCCTCGTCGAGCGTGATGTCACCATGGCCGGGCCGATGGTGGTCCGTCCATCTCTGGAGCAAAGTGCCATCAACGGCAAAAATTACCCTTTGTTCTGTGCCGTCAATAAGGTTTGGGGAGCAGAGAATGCTCGTTCCGAGTGGAGAGATCGTGCAGGAACTGGTCTTTCCGGGCACCTGAGAAAGGTCGATGTCAGGAAACTTCCGCCGCTGGTTCAGATCATAGGCAAAAACGACGTCCGCGCCGTCCTTGCGGACCGCGCGGACCGCGATGCGGCTACCGTCGCGGCTGGGATTGCCCTTGGATGGACCGAATTGCAGATCGTGGTAGTCCGCGGATGTGAAAAGGACGTCTTCGTGATTGGTCCGCGGGGCCCAGGTCGAGACTGCCCGGTCCTGAACACAGATCATCAATTCGGCATTTCGGGGATGCCACTCGCACTCGCCCCCTCGTTTGCGCCAAAACAGCGCCTTATAGGTGTGCCCGTCGAGAAAGCACATTCCATTGCAGCCGTTGTCGAGGAGGAGCAATGTCTGGTCCGCATTCCAGGCTTGAGCGCTCGAATAGCGATGGCTGCAATACTTAGGCCCGCAAACCACCCCATTTCCAAGAGGGCCAGGCTTGGAGATGCGAACAATGCTTGTGCCGAATGCGGGGTCGATGGCGGGACGAAGATAGTCGGGCAAATCCATCGCCACCGGAGCCACGAAGCCGGCGGACGTGTCGCTCGCCTCCCCCCCGGCCGTCCGCAGGCCGGCAAATGCGGCAACGCAAACCAGCAGCAATGCGGCGGAAAACGCGGGAAGCCTCATGTCATATAGCTCATCTCATGACGTACCCGCCCCTCGCTCAGGCGCGCCCGCCACCACGCGATGGTCCGTCTGAGGCCTTCGCGCAAGTCCGTTCGAGCCCTCCATCCTGTTGCGCTCTCAAGCCGGGATGAATCCGCCAGCAGTGCCCGGACCTCGGAATTTTGCGGGCGCAGCCGGCCCTCGTCACGATGGACCGGCTTGTTGGAACCGCTCAACTCCAGCACCAAGTCCAGCACGTCGGATATGGTCACGGCACGCTGGCTTCCTGCATTGTAGGCATGGCCGAATTCGAGCTCGGCGGAGCCTGCGCTGAGAAACGCCGCGGCCGTGTCTTCGACGAAGGTAAGATCGCGAACCGGACTCGTATCTCCCACCATGATGGCCTGGCATTTTGGGTCGATGGCCTGCCTGATCAGGGTCGGAACAATCGCCCGTTCGCTTTGCCGTGGCCCGAATGTGTTGAACGGACGAAGCACCACGACTGGAAGGTCGAACGAACGGGCGTAGGACTCCGCCATCATGTCGGCTCCGATCTTGGAAGCCGAGTAGGGCGACTGGCCCTGCAGCGGGTGGGTCTCATTGATCGGCATGGTCAAAGCGGTGCCATACACCTCACTGGTCGAGGTGTGCACTATGCGCTCGGTATCCCACTGACGGGCGGCTTCGAGCACATTCACGGTGCCCAAGACGTTGGTCTCCACGTAGGACTGGGCGGCTGCGTAGGAGTACGGAATGGCGATCAATGCGGCGAGATGGAACACGACGGCCTGGCCACGTACGATCCGGTTCAGGAAGGCACTGTCGCGAACGTCGCCGCGGACGAGCTTGAGCTGGGTTCGGATCTCGTCCGGCAGGTCATCCAGCCACCCGTGGCTGTCGAACGAATTGTAGAGAGCCAATGCCGTCACGTCGGCACCGCCGCGCACCAGGGCTTCAGTCAGATGCGACCCTATGAACCCATCCGCCCCGGTGACCAAAACTCTCTTTCCCTTGTAAGTCATGTCCTGACAGTCCTCGCACTCCTTGGCCTTAATCCGGCGAATGCTGCGGCAACCATTCGAATGGCTTACGCGCCGACCGAACGGTCCACAGTCACGCCGAGAACGATGAAAACACCTCGAATGATGAGCGCCATGTCTGAGAGGATTGTCCGGCGGCCATAATAAGAAAGATCGATCCTCGCCTTTGCCGGAAACAGGACCTCCTTGTAGAAGACAGTTGGCTCGACGTCTCGAGGATAAAAATGGGCCTCGTGGCGGAATACGATCTGAGCCGGACCGAACAGGCCTGGCTTATATTGCAGGACAGCTTCGTAGCCGTCCCTGAAGCACTCAGCGAATGACAAACTCTCTGGACGCGGACCGACCAGGGCCATTTCGCCTTTCAGAACGTTCCACAACTGCGGCAGTTCATCCATTTTGCTGAAAGCGAGAAACCTGCCCACCGTCGTCATGCGCTGATCATTGGCAAGGGTTAGCGCAAGGCCTCCCGCATCGCAGCGCGGATAGAATTTTCGGAATTTGTACATACGGAAAAGTTGACCGCCGGCGCCGATGCGCGGCTGAACAAAGAGCACAGGGCGCCCGCTTTCCAGCAGCAGCGCCACTGCGATAAGCAGCATCAGCGGTGACAGGACAACCAGCCCGACGAACGCGGCCATGATGTCCATGGCGCGTCGGCCAAATCCATGGCTTACGCAGCGCATTGCAAGCCGGCCAATGGGCATGTCGAACGCGTTCATGCTGCTGTCCCTGCCCGGACGCCGCTGTTGAGGGCGGATGCCAGGGCGTCCACGACCGCTTCCGCCACGGGAGATGTTATCTGCGGATGCAGCGGTATGGTCAGCTCACGGTCGGCGAAGTCCTCCGTGCGCGGCAGGTGAATTCCGGGAAAAAGCTCCCGGTAGAAGGTCATTTGATGCACAGGCGGGTAATGAATTGTCGTTTGTATGCCCTGCGCGCGCAACTCATCGATGACGTCCTGTCTATTGACGTAACGAGGCAAGAGAATCGGCATGATGTGATAGGCAGAGCTGCGCGGCTCGGCAAACGGCATCGAAACGGCCGGACAGCGCATGGCTATGAGGCGTCGATACAATGTGACAAGGACCCGCCTGACCTCATTCCATTCCTGCAGATTGCGAAGCTGAACCAAGCCGATGGCAGCTCTCAGTTCATCCATGCGATAATTGAAGCCCAGCATGGTCACATCATATTGCGGCGTGCGGCTGTTCAATCTCTGCCGCGTGCCGGTGGTCATGCCGTGGCCACGAGCCTGGCGGATCTTCTCCCGCAGGTCGGGGTCGCGCGTAATGACCGCGCCGCCTTCAGCGGTGGTCATGTTCTTATTGCCGTAGAAGCTGAACGCCGCTCCCGCACCAAAGGTCCCAACCTCCGTCAGGCCAGGAGCATGTGCGGCGTCCTCGATGATGTAGAGCCCTCGCACGCTGGCAAATGTCTGCCACTCCTGTTTGTTCGCGAGATAGCCTGCGAAATGGACCAGGATTACAGCCCTGGTGCGGGAGGTGCAGCTTGCCTCCGCATCTTCGACCGACATCAGAGGCACGTCGTCGGATTCTATATCGACAAAGACGGGCTTGGCCCCGACGTACAAGACCGCATTTACGGTCGCCACGAAGGTCAATGAAGGCACCAGAACCTCGTCACCGGGCCCGATCCCAAGTCCATGGAGAATGAGGTGGAGAGCTGCGGTGCAGGAGTTGACCGCGACGCAATCGTCGGCGCCGTGCATCGCGGCGAACGCTTCTTCGAATGCCCTGACGCGTTCGCCCATCGTCAGCCAGCCGCTGTCGATTACTTTCGACAAAGCGGCCTTCTCCGGCACACCCAACAAGGGAGCACTAACCAAGAGCATCCCAACCTCCCGGTGAACTCTCGCGAGTAGAAAAGCGCCTCACGCGGCAGCCGCGGCGACCTCGATCGAAGCCGACTGCTCCTCCCAGGAAACCGCCTGAGCCTTCTGGAAGTCCTCGACGCGGCCAATGTCCAGCCAAAGCCCGTCATGCTTGTAGACGTGCACGACCTGCCCATCCTGGAGCATTTGCAGCATAAGATCGTCGAAGCCGAAGGGAATGCCGGACGGAATGAACTGCAGAACCGCCGGATCCATGCAGTAGATTCCCATGCTCACCAGATGCGTGAGCGAAGGCTTTTCGCGAAATACCTGAACAGTGTCATTGACCTCGTCGATGACGCCGAAGTCCATTTTGGTGACACGCGCCGCCGTCGCGATCGTAACCAGATCCTTGTGCGCCCGATGCGCCGCGACGAAACGGCTGAGGCTCAGATCGGTAAGCACATCGCCGTTGAGGACCAGAAACGGTTCGTCCAGTTCATCGCGGATCAAGGAGAGTGGGCCGATGGTTCCGAGCGGTTCCATTTCCTGCGTATAGCGTATCTTGAGGTTCCATTGCGAACCATCGCCACACACGCTGCGGATCAGATGGCCCAGGTAACCGGTCGTGACGTAGACGTTCTCAATGCCGTTGCGCCGCAACCATTTGAGCAGCAGCTCAAGCACCGGCCGGGCACCGATCGGCATCAGAGGCTTCGGCAGAACCGATGTGAACGGGCGCAGACGCATGCCCATTCCACCGCATTGGATAACCGCTTTCATTTGATACTCCCTGCGCACACGGCCGACACAGGCCGACAATCAAGCTCGGCGTCCGGAAATCTCACGCATGCGGCTATGCGGGTCCCGCCACCCGATCTGCCGAACGTGCTCCGAATTGAGCGAGAAATACGCTCAGCCTGTACGCCTGTCGTCGTGCGTTCGAATGGCGCTCAACTGGCCGACAGTGAAATGACGGGCGGTGCAGGAGCGTGGGCCCGGGCGCGGACGCAGCGATGGCTAGGGACCAAGGTCCGACTTTGCAATATAGTAAACGCAGAGTAGCTTTTTTCCTTCGGAAGAGGCACATTTCTGTTGGGTTCCGGCTTGGCGGACAAGTCCCGCATCGTCACAGAACTAGCCCCGTAGGCAAAAAACGTTCTGGACGCGTGTCATAGTCCCCGGGCCGAAAGCGTGTGCGTTGGGGTAAAATGTACAAAATCGTCATCGCCGATGATCACGGTCTCTACAGGCGTGGCTTACGGTTGGCGCTGACCGCCGGCATTGAAAGCGTTGAGATATTTGAGGCCGCGTGCTTCGATGCCGTGGTGGGGCTTCTTGCCGAACACGAGTGCGTCAGCCTAGCGATGCTTGACCTGAACATGCCGGGGCTCTTCACTCAGAAAGTGATTGGCGATGTTTTGGCTGCGTATCCCGACACGCGCTTTGCGATCGTTTCGGGAAACGATTCACGCTCTGAAATCCTGACCGCTCTCAATGTGGGGCTGCACGGCTATATCGTGAAATCGCAAAGTGACGAAGAGGTCGTCCTGGCGGTGAAGGAAATCCTGGCAGGCCGCATCTACGTGCCGGCGCTCCTGTCCCGGCACTTGGGAAGCCACGAGCAGTCCCTCGAGATCCGTCACGGGAGCATCGCCGGCGCCGGCGCTCTCGAAAGGCTCACATCGCGGCAAAAGGATGTACTAAGGCTGATGGCGGAAGGATATTCGAACAAGGAGATCGCGAGAGATCTCGATATCGCCGAGGCTACGACAAAGATTCATGCGGCGGCAATCATGCGGGAATTGGGGGTTCGAAACCGTACGGAAGCCGCAGTCCTGATAAAGACCTGGTTGGGAACGGTGTGAGTTAAGCATGCACTTCCTTCGAAGACAGTCGAAGGGAATATCGCAATCCATCCTCCCGCACCTCGAATTGCGAGGAATGGCCCACAAGGGGTGTTCCCTCGACTCCCAGAACCACAGATCCGAAACCCGGACGCCTGAAGGGAGCCGCGCGTCGGCGCCCTGTTTCTATCCACTCAAAAACAATCTCATCGCCCGCCTCGGCTGATGTGAACTCCCAACGTGCCTCAACCTTGCCGTGCGCATCGCCGAGCACGCCGTGCTTGATCGAGTTGGTCGTGAGCTCGTGGATAATCATTGCGAAGCTCTCCGCCGTTCCGCCAGAAATCCTGATGTCGGGGCCTGCGACTATCGTTCTGCCAGCGTCCGAGAAGGGCTTCAGTTCCTGCATGACGAGATCCCGGATGGTGGATGATCCATCCGCGCTACGTGTGAGCAGCATATGCGTCGCCGCAAGCGCGTGAATTCGCTCGACCAGCGTCTCCTTGAACTTGGCGAGACTGCCCTCCGGTGCGTCCAGCATCTTCACTATCGCCGTGATGACGGGGAACAGATTGCTGAACCGGTGGCGCTGCTCCAGCATCAATTTTTCTTGCCGCCTTACCGCAGCCCGCAGCAGCGTGGTTTGACGTCGCTCGGTCAAATCCGCCGCGATGCCAACGCGCTGGTCTCGGCCATTCTGGTTTTCCTCGCGTCCCCGCAAGGCGATCCAACGGACTTGGCCGTCGGGTCGCTTGAGACGAATCTCCACGTCGTAATTGGCCCCCCGCGGGTCGGTTCCTGAAGGCGATGCGAGCTTACCCCAGTCCGCTGGGTGGACGATCGAAGACAGATCGGAAAGAGGGCGGGATGCCATCGGGGACAATCCAAGAATCTCCCAAAACTGGCGTGAGCCCGAGATGAGGTCCTGGCCATAGTCTATGCGCCAGGTGCCCAACCGGCCGGCTGACAGCGCAAGGTCGAGCCATTCGTTTTGAGCTATGAGCGCTTCGCGGGCGGCTCTTCGCTCGGTTATGTCATCTACGACTACAAACAGGCTGTCCGACGGCACCGTGTCGGACGCAGAAAGAGAAAGCGTCAACCAGGCCCAAAGCGTGCCGCCGTCGCTTCTGGTCAGGCGCATTTCCGAGCCGAACCACGGCGCTTCGGCCGTCAATGCGGCGAGCGAGCTTTCGAGCAGCGCTCGATCATCTTGGTGGACAAGCTCGTCTATGCGCCGCCCGACAAGATCGTCTTCGATGTAGCCGAGCAGATCGCTGAGGCGTTTGTTCAGCCGTAGCAATTCTCCGCGGTCGTTCGCGGTCGCAAAGCCCAGCGCGGCTCGTTCAAAAGCGTGTCGGTAACGCGACTCTGCGGCTTCGACGGCAGCGAGCTTAACGTCCAATGCGGCCCGTAAGCTCTGCCTGGAGCGATCGAAAAGAAAGGCAATCATCCCACCGGAAAGCACAAACAGGATGGCGCGCACCCAATCATCGGCGAGTGGCTGGCGATGCAAAATTATCCGGGCGCCCAGGCCGGCGGCCGCCATCAGGAACGTTGATCCGACTGCGATCCGGCGGCTTTCCAGGAAAGCGATGACAATTATCGCCGGAACAAATTCAAGGAAAGCCGGGTCTGTGGTGCCCGTTAAGGATACCCTTACCTCGAAGAGCAGCGTAGCGATCAGTACAGCCGTCGACGCTAGGTGAGTTCGCGACAGGATCGGACCTCCTCGGCAACCTCATCCACCCTACCTACAACTTTCGGTCTAGCCCGTCGAGCTTAGACCGTTGAGCGAGCAGCTAGTCCATCTGCTCGCTTTCGGATCGCCAAAAATCAAGGCCTTATAACATCAGCACCCGATCTTCTGACTGTCGGTCGTCCAGCACCGATAGCAGAAATAGAAACGAGGATGGATGATTCATGAATCTGGTCAGCGGACAGAACGACACAAGATCGATCGCCAGGCCTGGCATGATACCGCCTGGTCCGGGCAGCCGGACAATGACCGCCTTTGCCAGGGGGGGCGCGCCTCGCAATACCCTCAGGCCGACCACGGCGAGCAAATACGTGCGGCCGTGTCTTGATTCAATAACCGGCATGCTTGAGCGCATAGGTTGTGGCTGGCTCGTGCTCAGCGAGTCGAAGAGAGTGCTTGAATGGAACTCAGCCGCCGAAACCATTCTCACGGCCTGTGCGGATTCTCTAGATTCCCCCGGCGATCTATCGGCGGCACTGAGAAGCCTGATAGCTGGTGTGCCTGCTCATTTTGCTGCCGGATCGCTGTCCTGGATCGTGATCCGCAGCGCCGGCGACCGGCCGGTGATCATGAATGAGGAAGGCGTCGTCACTCCCGATGGGTCGATCATTGTCGCACTCCTCGATCGCCAGCCGAGAACCGGACCCAATCCGGAAACCCTGCGGAAAATGTTTGGATTGACGGGCGCCGAAACGCATTTGGCGTTGCGCTTGGCGAGCGGCGATGCCCCCTTGGAAATTGCCGAGCGCAGCCGGCTCAGCCGGACCACGATCCGCACCCAGCTCGCCTCGCTGTTCGCCAAGACAGAGACGAGGCGCCAGGCGGAATTGGTCGCTCTTTTAGGGCGCATCTCGGTCCTGCCGTAGAACCTCCCGACCATCTGGCGCGCCTGGGTTTCCGGTAGCGCGCCACTGCTCCACGTCTGCGTCGAGTGTTTCACCGTTTCACGAAACGGCGAACCGCTCTATCTCTAGTGTCGACGCACTTCCGGACGGAATCCGCCCCATACTTTCCTGGGATTGCTCTGACGCAAATGACTGCGCCGCCCGGAATTGTTCCTGCGACATTCGCCGGATGAGATTCGTCGACCCGATGCGCCCGATGGTTCGCGCATGCTGCCGGCCATCGAGCTGTCATGCGAACGCGCGCACGATTCCTACGGTAGGCCCAGCATCACGGTCGCATCAGCGTTTGCGGGTCTGCACCGCGCCGAGTTTTGGTCGGATCCTGAACAGGTATTCCAAGGCATACTGGTTCGCGATCTTCATCACGGACGGCCGAAGGATCTGGACGGCATCTCGCATCGTCGTTCGCCAGGATTGATGTCGGAATCTGGCCGGGATGCGGGCGACCCGCAGCGCACGTAGAAGCGTCTCCGGTTTCGGGAGGCCCTTTCTATCCTCGATCAGATCCCAATTGAGCTGTTTGACGGCAAGAGTGACCTCATCCACGTCCTCGTAGCTTTTCGACGTCGTTATGCTCGGATGATGTGTCGCATCATAGAAGATCAGCCCTTCGTTGATTGCCACCATTTCGCCGTAACGGGCCAGATCAACAAAGAATAATTGATCGACGCCGGCCGGGATGGATTTATGGGCTCGCATCTGACACCCGGCGTGGATGACGGCGGTGTTGATCAGGAGCGTCGAAGGGATGATGCCAAGGCTCCTGGTCACCCGTACCAGATAGAGGTCCGTCAGGCACTGCTGGCTGGAATAGAGCGAAACCCGGTTTTGCTCCGGCGGGTCCGACCGCATCACGATCCGGTCTTCCTCGACAACATGCGCCGCGCAGGTCATGAACGCCGCCGACGGATATTTTACCGAGATTTCGGCAAATCTCTTCAGAGCTCCCGGGGCCAGCCAATCATCGTCATGCAGCAATTTGATCCACTTGCCTGTGCAGGCAAGCATGGCGTTGTTGGTGTTCTCCACCTGCCCTCGGCCTCTGCAGTTTTCGACGATCCGAATGCGCGGGTCGCGTCGCGCATACTCTTCCAAGATGGCCCAACTCGACCCCTTTTGCCCTTCGTCGTCGCTGACGACGAGTTCCCAGTTGGAAAAGTCCTGCCCCACGACACTGTCGATGGTGCGCCTGATGGTGTCCGGCCGGCGAAACGTCGGAACGGCAACGGAAATGAATGGGCGCGCGGGTGACGCGTCGACAGCATGAGCGACATTGGCCATAGGACCAAGCGCCGACAGATTTATTTCATTTTTGCCGCTGGCCACCGGCTCAAGCGACGGCACAGGTCTCTCAGGGCGCTCGTCGCTATTCAACAGGAGCTTCATCGTGCTGTTTCCTCGCGATTGGATACGGACTGGACAATGTTACCTGGGCCGGTTCGATGTCCCGTTTCAGAAGATACAGTGAGGCCGCGGTTTTAATGGCAAACCCAACCATCCCGCCAACAGCCATGAGATAAATGACGTCGATAGGTACCCACCCTGCCTTGGCGCCGGCGAGCAGCGGACCGAAGACAAGCACCATCCGCGCGGCGTCGACGACCAGCCGCACTTCCTGCCGCCGCAACAGGGAAGGAACCTCGCTGAGCGGTGTCGACAATGCTTGCACGGCCCCCATGAATGCCAAAGCAGTCATGATTTGGGCCGTCGGAATCCAAGCCTTGCCCAAGAGCGGCACGACCAGGTATGGGGCGGCCAGCCCAAGCGCCAGTATCGGCAACGCAGAAAGACCGGCGGCAAGCATCAGTAGGCCGCGCGCGACGCCGAGCATATGCCCACGATCGCTGCTCTTGTTCGACTCGGCGACAAACACGTTGCTTAGCGGTGTGGCTATCAGCACGATAGGCCCAGTCACCAGCCGTGTCGCGACGCCGAGATAACCGGCAAAGGCGGCGCCGAAAAAGGAGCCGACTAGAATCGCGGGAAGATTGTTGATGGCGTAGCTCCCGAGGGTCGCGGGAATGTCGAACAGCGGGAATTTGTACTCCCTTTTGGCTTTGTCAAAGACGCTTCTCCACGGGGCCCGGACGACACCGCGCAGATCCTCCCAGGACAGGATCTGAAGACCGATGAAGGCAAGAAAGGCGAACTGGCTGAGGATATGAGCGTATACCATCGCCCCGCCCCCAAAACGTGCGAAACCAAAAGCCAATTGCAGCACGGCCATGGTTGCTGGCAGGATCAGCCGGCCGATGGCGAAGTTGCGCATCATGCCCGCCCGTAGCGCCCAGCAATTCATCGTTTCTACGAGTGCTGCGCCGCTCATCCCGATAGGCACCAGCCATACCAGGTGTCTGAGTTGGGCAGGCGCAGCACTCAAGAAGACCTGCCCGACCAAAAAGGTCAGCACACCGGTGGCGAACACGGCCAGCAGAATTAGCTTGGCCGTGACATAGGTCTGCCCGGTGTCCTTGACCCCATAGAGAGAAGGTTCGAAGCGCAGCGCGGCGACGGCGCCCAGCATGTTGACGATCGAAAGATAAATCGTGAATACGCCGAAATCCGTCGGGGAATAAAGCCGAGTCAGCACCGGAATAGTCGCAACGAGAATAAGCTGGCCGGTGATGGCCATGGCCGATACCCCCCCAGCCGCGCGAATAACGTTGCGGATCGAGCTCGGCGGAATATCGATGATTGCTTTCTCAGCCCTGGGGACTTTGCTCGATCTCAGAATGTCGCTGGCCCTGTCTGACATGAGTTCGCGCTTCCGAGAGGCATGATTTTCGCGGTTCCGGGAGCTTACGATGGGCATCGGACGCCACCATCATCCATCTGAATGACACGATTTGGCGGAGCGGCTGGATCGCGAATTTGTGCTGTCCTGCCTGAGGTAAGCCGTCGCAAGGCGCGGCTCTCAAACTCCGGCATTCGCTACGACAAAGCGTGGGGAATACTTTGCGCCGCCGCTCCGCCGAATGATCTCATTCAGATGGATGATGGTGGCGTTCGGTGCCCATCCTAAGCTTGCGCCAATTCCATTGTTCAATGCGGAATCGCAGCTTCGGTCAGGCTTTAGGGACAAGCGAAATGACCATTTGTCCGGCGTGTTGCGGTACATCGACTGCGAAATTGTTCGAAGTGACGGCTGACGAAGCCTCTCGACATTTTCTCAACCCGCGCCAGGAACCCGATCGCTTTCGGAACCTGAAGAGCCACTTGTCGGACCTCTGGGGAAGCGACACATGCGATATCCGCAAATGCTCAGATTGCGGATTCGGTTTTGCAGATCCGTTCGTTGCAGGCGGGGTTGAATTCTACAACCTGGCCTGGGCGTATCCTTCCTATCCGACCATGAGATGGGAATATGCAAGAACCATCGAAGAACTAGCGGGCCTGCGGACTGACGGAAAAACGATTATCGACGTGGGTGCCGGCTTCGGGTATTTTCTCGATCGCGTCAAAAATAAATTCTTCAAAATTTCGGATATTTCCGCAGTCGATTATAACGAAACATCGCAGTCGATGTTGTCGTCAAAGGGTTTCACGACGTTCTCGAGCGACATTCGTGGAGACAGCTTTGACCAGTTGGAGGAATCATTCGACTTCATCTGCTTGTTTCAGGTGTTCGAGCATATGGACAAAGTGGACGACGTCTTCGCTCGATTGAAATTCCTGCTTAAGCCACAAGGGTCTGTCTTCATTGCGGTGCCAAATGAAAACAGAACATACTATATGGAGTCTCATGGATCCCTCATAGACATGCCCCCCAATCATATCGGCCGATGGACGAAGGAAGCCTTTGATGCGATTTGTCGGCGGCATGGCTTGCAACTGACCAAATGTGAGCGGGAACCCTTCAACCTGCTTAGTTTCCTCAAGCAAGATATTGTGAACAGCTATTTGCGTAAGGGAGAAAAGCCTGGCAGCCTGAGTGAGTTCGTCCGCGCCCTGCCGCGAAGCAAAGCTCAACGGATTGCGCAAGGCGTGACCGCTTTGGCGATTTCACCGTCACGCCTGCCGGCATGGGCATATGCGGTTAGCAACGCGTCGACGCTGGGCGGGAACGCACTCTGGGCGAGGATCGACAAAGTCTCCTCGCCGGTCGAAAAGGTCTCTTCGCCGAGCTACGGAGCCATCAAATCAGGCTGCAATGAACGGCCAGATCAATTCAAGGAAAGCGCGTAACAGTTTTCCGCCCGGAGGAGTTCGGGTAGTCGCTTAGCGGGGGAGGCTGGCCCGATCAGTTGTCGCCATGCGAGCGAGGGAACGCTACAAGATCACGTTGTGCCACTGGCCGCCCTGAACCGCAAAGTCATCAAAGATCAGCCGGGCGAAGCATCGAAGCCGGCGTGTTCGTTCGAATTGGTTGGGCCTTGTCAAGGTAGACCAGGGCCAGGGCAAGAAGGGCACCTTCCCACCCCGTATTTGAGAGGGATCCGGAACCAGTTCGAAGTTGAAAAGACTGCGGTCACCCCCAGGGCAAGCGGTGCCCAGGATGGTGCGTCATACGAACGGAACAGAAGATAGACAGCCGCGGCCATGAGGACGGAGGCCGCACGTTTGAAGAGCGCACGGCATTGCCCGCAACTTGCTCGCCCAATCGATCCAGGTCTCCCAATTCCTCAAGTCACCTTCTCGCGCAGGAGGTCGGCGCTGTCCCCGAGCCGATATCCGGCATGCTTTCTGAGATTCACCCGCGTAAGAACGCTCCCGACGGGTACTGGAACAGAATCTTCGCCCTGAAGCAGTTCCAGCACACCGCGAGCGACATGGCGTGGCGTCTTCGCCCACCGGACGGCGAAAAGCACCACGTCCGCCCATTCGGTGAGGAATCTGGCTTCCGGCCTCCCAAGCCCGGATGGCCCATTTAAGATAACGACGCTATAAACCGAGCGTAGCTCCTCCATCAGTTCGGACCCGTTCCCGCGGGACAGCAGGGTCAGCAGATCCTCCGAAGGGCCGAGGGTCATCAGGTCGACGCCGACTTCAGGCATGCCGGTGACAGCATCTCCCAAGGTACACCGATCGCAAACATAGTCCGCGAAAGAATGGCGAGCCTTGGGTCCACCATACTGGTTCAGAAACTCAAGAGTGAGCCGAGCGGCCTTGGGTTCAAGATCGACCACAAGGACTCGGCCGCCCAGGCGCGTCGCAACCAATGCCAAGCTCCATGCGAGCTCGGTCGCCCCGTCCTCGGGCGTGCTGGATGTCACAAGCATGATCTGCGAGGAGCGAGCGCTCAGTCGACTTGGAGCTGCCGCGACAAGCAGCGACGTCACGGCGCGGCTGTATCCGGACTCCTGCTGGCCTAGGACCAACTGCTTCAGTCGCTTGGCGTGCGGGGTGGCGGCCTGTGGTATGAGCGCCAGGCACGGAACCCCGAGCGCCGCTTCAGCTTCAGCCTCGCCGCGTAAAGTGCGATCGAAGTGTCGGCGCAGGAGTACGAGAATTCCTCCAATCAGGCCGAACATGATCATGCCCGGTGGAACGAGGAAAATCGGCGGAAAAGTCGTTGGATTGGCAGGCGGCCACGCTGCAGAAAGAATTCCGACTCCGGGGTTGGGTTTTGCAATCTGCCGCTTCAAGTCCTGTTGACGGGCCAACAGGTCGTTGTATCGCTGCGTCAGGATGCTCACCTGCGGCTCGAGAGCGCGCAACCCGGAGAGCCGACCGGCCGTATCCGCCACAACCGCATCGAGAACTTTCTTGCGATCTTCCAGAGCCCCGATCTGAGCGCGATAAATGTCAACCTCAGCGGCAACACGAGCGAGAGCTTGCTCTACAGCACTGTCAACCGCTTTGCCCAGGCTCTTATCTGCCGGCGCGGCGGCTTGGCGAGCCGCAAGATCGGCCAATTCGGGCGTACCGATCGCCTGGGCCAGCGATGCGAACGGTGCGTTCTGCTTACGGAGATCCTGAATGCGCTGAAGGCGGGATTCCTGCGCGGCGAGGTCAGCCTTGGACATCGATATCTGCTGAGTGAGTTCGGCCGTCTCCTTGGCCGCGTTGTCCGCCGCACCTTGATCTACCGCGCCATGGCTCAACCGGTACCTTTCAAGCCGATCCGTCGCTTCTGCGAGACTGTCTCGTATAGTCGGCAGCGTGGCAACTATCGAGTCGAGTTCCTGTTCGTCCGAAGCCTGATTTCTCCTTGCAAGATCGCCGATATATACTTGGACGAACGTATTGGCCACAAGAGCGGCTCGCGTTGGATCCTTGTCGGTAAAGCCGACACTGATCACTCTAGACTTCAGTTCCTGCCCAATCCTTATGCCCTCGCGCAGCACCTTTAGTTCAGCTGCATCTGGCTCCGCTGGCGTGCTTCGCGGCCAGATTTTTTCCAGCAGACCATCTAGAATCGAGCGCGATTTCGGCGGCTCGACGCGGCCAGGATTGGGAGAAGAGGTTGCGGTCGCGGCATCGGCTCGTTTTGTACCGTCGGCGGCTCCGGCAACATTGGCGGCATCTATTTTGCGCAGTGCCGCCACCACGCTTCGCAGATGGCTCTGCGACGAGAGCATGGTTATATGGTCGTCAATGCTGGATTCCAGCAAATCCTGGCTGGAACTCAAGCCGCCTGCCGGAGCCGCCCGGCTGGGCGCATCAACGAGGACCTGTGTGGTGGCCTCGTATAAGGCAGGCCGCGCAAGCCCCAAGAGCGCGGCAAGGACGCCGCCTGCGACGACCATGGCAAGCAGGAACCATTTTTTTCGTTGGAGGGTAATGAGGAGCTGATGGAGCGGCGTTTGCGTGTCCATCTGCTCTCCCAACGGCCGTCTCATGCGAGGGTTGATTTCGCGTACGGTCGGAGGCGCTTCGGCAGCATGCGGAAGATGGATGCGGCTAACCTTGGAACCTTCCATCTTATACTCCTGTAAGTTCGGGCATTTGAGAAAGCCCCGCTTCTGACACCGGCGACCTGCTCGCCTCTTCGTGCCATGCCTGGAACATGAGCGCCGGCCACAATTCGCGCGAATGGTCGTGCTTGCCGTCGACGTGGTCGCGCCAGCACGCATCCACTTTCGCAAGGTCGAATATCCGGTCTCCGGAATTGCGCATGCCGGCGATAAGTTCGTTGGCCCAAATGCGCAGCGGACCTCTCAGCCAGACCGCTATGGGCACATCGAAACCTTGCTTTGGCCTGTCGATCAGCCGCTCCGGAAGATAGCGATGCAGCAGGTGACGAAGGATCCACTTGCCGCCGCCATTGCGGACCTTCACGTTGGAGGGCAGGCGCCAGGCAAATTCGACAACCCGATGATCGAGCAGTGGGCATCGTCCCTCGAGGCCATTGGCCATAGTGGCGCGATCCAGCTTCACCAGTATGTCGCCGGGCAAATAACCCGCCATGTCGTCGTACAAGAGACGCGACAGCAACCCGTCGAGCTGCGGCGCACCATCGCTCGATGTGGGGAGCTTCTGCCGGGCGAGGTTTTCGACCGCCGATCCCTTCAGCCTCTGATACAACTCGTCTTCACTGGTTGCGGCGAGCAGCGGAGCAAGCCGATCAAGCCGGTCGCCGCGTAGCGCATGCCGCACACTCGCCGAAAGCGGCAGGTTTCCAACGATCTCGTGACGGACCGCGCGGGCAAGCAACCCTGCCCCGGCCGCCAAGGCCCGGCGCAATTGTATGGGCAGCCCCTGCTGCCGCTTCAGCCTCTCGGCCATGAAATGGCGGCCGTATCCCGCGAAGCATTCATCGCCGCCGTCACCCGACAGCGCCACGGTTACATGCTGGCGGGCCAGCCGCGCCACCAGCAGCGTTGGAATCTGCGATTCGTCGGCGAAAGGCTCGTCCCAAATACGCGGCAATTCTGGAATGACATCGCGTGCGGCGGCCGGGGAAAGGTGAAGTTCGGTGTGATCGGTTCCCAGGTGCCGTGCTACTTCGGCCGCATAAGGGGCCTCGTCGAAGCCGCCCTCGGCAAAGGCCACCGTGAATGTGCGCACCGGACTTCTGGATTGAGCCTGCATCAGCGCCACGACCGTGGAGCTGTCGATGCCACCCGACAGAAAGCCGCCCAATGGCACGTCGGCGATCATCCGTTCGCGAACGGCGAGCCGAAGCAGGTTGTCCAGTTCGTCGGTCAGATCCTCGTCGCTGCCGGCGATCTGGTTCTCACGGCCTTTGGCGGCGACCTCGGCCAGCGACCACCACTGTTTAACCCGGCGGCGAAGAGCGTCGGCGCCACCGGCTTCGGCCAAATCGGTGGGTCTGACGGAGAGCAGGGAACCGGGCGGCAGCTTGAACACACCCTGCCAGATGCATCTATGGTCTGGCACCCACCCTCTCGAAAGCATGGCAGCGGTCGCATCCAGGTCGAGGTCGGCGGAGAAACCCGGAAAGCACCGGATCGCCTTCAGCTCGGACGCAAAGACCAGAGCATGCCCGACCAATGCCACATAAAGCGGCTTTTTGCCCATTCGATCCCGTGCGAGATGAAGGGTTCTGGTCTTCAGGTCCCACAACCCAAACGCAAACATGCCCGCAAAGCGCTTAAGGGCGGCCTCGATGCCCCAAGCCTCGACCGCACACAGCATGACTTCCGTGTCGCCGGTGCCGCGAAACTGATGTCCGGCGTCCTCAAGTTCGCGCCGCAGGTCCCTGAAATTGTAAATCTCGCCGTTGAAGGTGGTCACATACCGGCCGCTAGCGGAACGCATGGGCTGACGACCCTTCGCCGAGAGGTCGACGATCGCCAGTCGCCGATGGCCCAGCGCAATGCCCGCTTCACGATCTGTCCAGAGCCCTTCGCCGTCGGGCCCACGGTGCCGAAGCGCCGACGTCAACTGGCCTATTGTCTCGAGCGGCTTCGTGTTCGCGGCGGCGGTAGCGAGGAGAATTCCAGAGATCCCACACATTACACAACCCTTATAGGCTCGAACCTCGGAGCGAACTCGCGAGGCCTGCCCGCAACAAGGCATAAGGTCAGCGCAAACCACACGATCGGGTGGCGGATGATCAGGTGCGGCATACTGAAGATGACGATCGACACCATAAGCGCCAACAGCGCGTCCAGCTTCGCGCGCCACGCCGACATGATGGCGGTGCCAACGAGCCAGACCAGCGCCAGAACGGAGATGACACCACCTTGAGTGTACAGATCGAGTATCGTGTTGTGGGCCTCAAAGGGTCGGGTCAGAAAATCAAACTGCCTCTGCCAGGTTGGGGGACGGTTGACATGCGGGCCCGGACCGAGGCCCATCGATCCTGTTTGCACGCCGTCCTCCAACGCCGCGCCCCAAAGATACAGGCGGAGCTCGGCGGTTTCTGCTGTCCCTTCGCCGCCATTGTCCTTGGTCAGGCTCTTGGCGAAGTTTTCGAGGGTGTTCGCCTCCGACAGAATGTAGGGAGTGATCGAGACCGCCATCGGTAAACTGCCGATGAGCAACAGAAGGACGGCTTGCCGCGAAAGACTGACTTTGTTGTCATCTGTCTTGAGCCATGTCCTGATTCTCAGCCCGAGGAACGTCAGGCACGTCAGAATGCTGGTATATAAATAGGCGTCACTCTTCGTCAGCCTTCCCACATAGAAGGTGAAGAACACGCTGGCGATGCCAAGGAGCCTAGCCCAACCATTGCTAGTGGTCGTCCCAAGATGCAAAGCCAGCGTGCCATAGATCGCGCAGTAGAGTGCGAGTTGATTTGGATTTTCCGACCAGCCGCGAAAACGATCCCAGTACCATAACTCGACATTAGACTGGGGGAGCCACCCCCAGCCTTGAGCCACCTGAATCGCAAGTGTCACATTCGCGATTGCGATCAACCACCACGCGCTGCGGCGCAAATGGCGACCGGCATCGGGCTCTGCGGCAGCCAGGCATGTAATGCAGGCCAACAGAAGATACGCTTCGGTATCGTGTACCAGTCCGGTCGAGTATACGATCGAGGTGAAATAGGCGACGACGGTGCCGAAAGCCAAAGCGACTGCCATCACCAGCCAGAAGCCGGCGAGTTTGGTCAGGGCAGGTGTAAGCACGGTACGCCCGCCGGCGAGTATCCGTCCGATCGACAGCACGATCCAGAGGACCAGAAACAGTTCGCCATAGCCGAAGGACGAGCCCGGAAGGATGAGCTGCGTCGCACCGGCCATCACGGCGCCAAGGGCAAGGAGCATGTCCCGGATCATCCGTGCATTCCACCCAGCCGGCGATCCGCCAGGTCGCGGCTAGGCGCAGTCGCGGATCGCGACCGAACAGCGCCCCCTTGGGATCTGGCGTTGATGGTTTTATCGTAGAGGTCGCAGTACTGGTCGACTATCAACGGCAAGGCAAAGCGTTCCCGAACAACTGCGGCGGAGCGGCTGCCCAGAGTCGCTGCAAGGGACCGATCCGACAGCAGCTCGATTATGCGATCCGCGAGCGCATCGGGGTCGCGCGGCGCGACAAGGTAGCCGTTCCATCCGTCTTCGATGAAATCGCTGCAACCGGGCATTCTGGACGCAACTGTCGGCAATCCTGCGAGGCCGGCTTCCAGCAACACACGCGGGATCCCTTCGCGGTATTCGGTTGGGAAGGCGAATATGTCAGCCATGCCCAGAAGAGCAGGAACGTCCTGCCGTTTGCCCAACACGACCACGTGAGACGCGAAGCGCTCAAATTCCGATGCTTCGACGGCGAAGGGGCCCTCTGACTGCCACGGACCCACAAAGACGAAGCGTGCATTTGGTCTTTTGGCGAGAACTTTTGGAATCGCCGCGAGGAGGGTCGGTATTCCTTTTTGACGAGTCAACCGGCCGACAAACATGACGACTTCAGCCGACTGCAGTCCGAATTCCTGGCGCAATCTTGCCGCCGATGGACCAAGCCGTCTCGCGGCGGCGAATGCGCCGATGTCGATACCGGAACCGCCGATAAGGATACTGTCCCCGCGTCCGATCAGCCGATAGCGCTCAAAAAATGTCCGGTCGTCGCGGTTTTGGAAGACCGTCGCAGCAGTCCAGAGGGACGCAAGCCATTGCAGGCCGCAAAAGACCGGACGAAGAGCCAAGGCGCGCGGCTGGAGTGATGAGAACGTCCAGCCCAACCCGTTGATGGTGCGGACGACCGGTGCCTGTCCACGCACCGCCAGCGGCGTCAAGAGATTGGGCTTCGTATCGAAACTCTGGACAATGTCCGGACGCAGTTCCGATATCAGTCTGCGAAGTGTTCTGACCGTGCCAGCATTGCCGCCACCAGTGGCAAAGCGGTCAAACCTATAGCTCCGGTGCGCGATGCCGTGGCGTAGGAATGGAGCTTCCTCGCTGCTTGAGACGGCCGTGACCCGAAAACCCCTCTCGCGCATCTCCATGAGAAACGGAATTCTGAGCGCGTGATCCTCGCCGCCGACGCAGACCAGGTGGGGCTTCATTTTGCCACCCCTCCCAAAAAGCTGCGGTCCGCCGGCCCAAAGTGGCTGGAACTTGGATGGTCTCTCATGGCCCGCTGTCTTTGCGAGGAATGCGTTCAATCGGTCATGAAAGCTACGGGGGGGTCCTAAGCTTGTCCTCGTCCGTTCGAATGACGGAACCAGTCGGTTCGGCGCGGTGATCAGGGCAACGGGTGTTGGAAACCGACGCGGGTCGGCCCAGGCGGTTTACTGCTGGCCGGACGAGATATCTCTCGCTATCGAGCGCGGGGATGGAGCCACCGCATGGCTCCTCGCAGGAAGCTGGTCCCAAACGCTATGCCGACCGGACGCCGAGGCTCTATGATGGCCCAGTTCGCGATGCAAGCTGCGGTCGTTCAATGACGGTGTATTCATACGCCCGGTGCCGCCGGTCTTTTTCAAAGACCCGTATCCATCGGACCTCGCAGTTTCGCAGCGTAACGTCCCGATTGGTAGCGAGCTTTGCTGCCCGGAATGGCGTTGGCGCAACAATCTTGTGGGAGACGATCACCTTTCCGGCGAAGATCTCCTCGACCTCGTAGCTCGGCATGCCATCCTCCCGCACCCTTATCTCAGGCCAGCCAATCAAACTTCGATCGCGGGGAAATGTTCCACAAATTCGAGACAAAGGCGAGAGCTAGCGACCGGCACACGCGAGAGTTGATTGAGTTGGCAGCAGATTTGATGCCGGGAGCGGCAATTGAGGACCGCAGAGGAGACCAATGGGGCCGGCCCGGATTGGTTTTGCGAGCTTATCGGCCGGCGCGAGGCCGGTTCTGACGGCCAGACCGATAGGAGCCTCGGGCTCCTATCGGCAAGGCGCCTTGTCAGATCACAACAAAGGAGCTTTCGCCCAAGTGCAGATGTGGGGAGAGACTGGCAAACTGGACCTGCGCATGGCCGCCAGCTCCGTCGTTGTCGAAGGAAAGCGCTCCTGTCGCGCTGTTGTAGATGATGTGATCGCTCGCATCATGTGCGCCGCGGCCGATGTGGAAATCGCCGGCTGCAAGCGCGCCCTTCTGAAGCCCGGCGAATATGCCGTGGTCAAGATTGATCTTGTCTCGAGAGACGTCGAAATCGGCGATCCTGTCGATATTGTACTTTCCAAGCGCCGTGTTGAACACGAAGGCATCGTGTCCGCCATACCCCTTCAACAGGTCTGATCCGCCGCCGCCATTTATCTTGTTGTCACCGTTGCTGCCAAGGATCGTCTGGCCGAACTCATTGCCGGTCAGATTGATGGCGGTTTTGCCTGCCGTTTTGGAGGTGGAGAGTTGCTCGACATGCGAGCCGGCGGACAGGGCATAGCTGACCGAGGCCATCACTTTGTCAAAGCCGCCACCGTTAGCTTCCATTATTTTGTCATGCGCATTGTTGACGTGATAGGTGTTGTTGCCCTTGCCACCCTGGATCACATGATCTGTGTGAGAAGGGTCTGTGCTTGTTGGCGGCGTCGCGCCGGATGTCGTGGGCGTCGGGCTGGATGTCGGCGGCGTCGCGCTGGACGTCGGCGGCGTCGGTTCGGAGGCTGGCGGCGTGGCCTCGGAAGTTGTCGGCGGCGTCGGCCCAGTGGTCGCGGGCGGCGTCGACGACGTCGAGCTGGTGTTGTGCTCGCGGAAGATTGCCTGCAACTCCGTAGAGTTCTCAAGCGCGGTGTCGCCGTTCTGTGCACCCCATGCATAGGTATAATCGAACGCCGGCGATGGGACCAGCTTGGCCCAGTGATCAAACACTGCCTTCGCCTGCTCAGCGCTCGGGACCGCGAAGGCAGAGCCGCTTTCGCTTACCCACTTCCCACCGCCGAAGGCCTGGAATTCCGGGACGATACGGTCGGCCGGAATGCCTGCTGCAACCGCGGCCGTAACCAAGCGATCGATCATGGAGTAGTCAGGAGTACTGCCCGTATCGGAATGGATCACATAGGCACCCATCCCGTAATAATCGATGCCCGTGTTCGCCGGATTGTAAGTGTTGGCGAAGCTCGGATTGGCGTTGGACCCCATGTTCATCATCGAGATAAAGGTCTTTGCGCCCGGGAAGTGAGAATGAATCCAGTCGGATTCGGCCTTCAGATTTGCCGCGGTCGCCAGCGGATGCCAGTGACCGGTCGGGTCGGGCTCGTCGCAGAGGTAGAATCCGAACACCTTTGGATTGTTTAGGAAAGGGGTGACTTTATCAATGAAGGACGAGGTGGCGCCATCACGGGCGTTGAGATACACTAAGGCCTTCATTCCGTCAGGTAGCGCGTTTACCTGCGAAACATATTGAACATCGACGAGATTGAATCCTGCAGCTGCCACGTCGGCGGTAGATCCACCCGCGGCATAATGGAGAGTTGCCATAGGCGCTCCTTCTTTCTTTTTGATTCGGCGAGGCCCCCCGGCGCCGCCTGAGTAGACGAAAGTTACATTAGGAAAAAGTCACATACATATTTCGCCAGTCAAAATAATTGATCGCGCCCAGTTCCTTCTTAGATCTCCTGGAGAAAAAACTCAGCGTTTTCAGTCCGGTCGCGCTTCGTTAGTCGGCGTATCAGGAAGCGTATCTCCCGGTATTATCCCCAATTTTCACCGATTCAGCCGCTCCCATTTTGGGACAGGTCACGATTTCGCTTCATTTCGATTAAAGTAGGCTACATTAGTGACGCCTCACGTCCGGCAATCGCTCGGACCTGACATATCCATGCAGTCAAGCTTCCCATATCGGGCAGGGCCAACAAAGCCGCGCGGTTTCCGCGTGAATCGGAAGGCAATGAAGACAAAGCAAGAATTCTCCTCCCTTTTACGGATCGCAATGTCGGACTGCGCTCAAGGCTTGTTTGGCGTTGGGCTTTTTTCAGCGGTGACGAACCTGCTGGCGCTGACCGGGTCCCTCTATATGCTCCAGGTCTACGATCGGGTGCTGCCCTCCCAGAGTGTTCCGACCCTGGTCGGGTTGACGATCGGAATGCTGGGCCTTTATGCGGCCTACGGGCTGCTCGATTTCGTGCGGCTTCGTCTCTTGGTCCGCATTGCCAGCCGGCTTTACAGAAACCTGCACCAAAGGGCATTCGCGATATCGGTGCTTCTGCCGCTCAAGGCCGGACGGGAGGCGGACAGGCTCAATCCGTTGCGGGATCTTGATCACCTGCGTGGCTTTCTCTCGGGGTCCGGGCCGACCGTCATATTCGATGCGCCTTGGATTCCGTTCTATCTGCTGATCATCTATCTGCTGCACCCGTCGCTTGGCGTGCTGGCGACGATCGGCGCTCTTGTCGTGGTGGCGCTGACCGCGGTCGCGGAGATCTTCGGTCGCGGGCCTGCCAGACTGACATCCGAAGCCATGATCTCGCAGCGCGCCCTTGCCGAGTCCGGCCGCCGCAATGCGGAGGTCGTCCACGCGATGGGCCTCTCTTCCAGACTGGCCGGACGCTGGAGCGACATCGTTCATAGCTACCTGACGCATCAGGAGCGGCTCTCCGACATCATTGGAGGGACCGGTTCATTGTCGAAAGCGCTGAGGATGGCGCTGCAGTCTTCAGTGCTGGGCCTCGGCGCCTATCTGGTCATCGGCGGCGAAGCGTCCCCCGGTGTGATCATCGCATCGTCGATATTGCTGGGCCGCGCGCTTGCTCCGGTCGATGCGGCGATCGCAAACTGGAAAGGCTTTCTGGCGACGCGGCATAGCTATTTCCAACTCAAGACGATGTTCGACTCGTTCGAAGACCCGATCGAACCCTTGGAATTGCCCCGGCCGCAAACGCGGCTGACCGTCGAGACGTTGACGGTAGCGCCGCCCGGCACGCCAAAGCCGACCGTGCTCGACGTAAGTTTCCAACTGTCTCGCGGCGCGGGCATGGCCATCGTTGGCCCGAGCGGTTCCGGGAAGACGACGCTCGTGCGGGCCCTGGTCGGAGCCTGGAGGCCGCTCAACGGCAAGGTAAGGCTGGACGGGGCCCCTCTCGATCAGTGGGACCCGCATTCGCTCGGCGCTCATATCGGCTATCTGCCGCAGGACGTTGAGCTTTTCGATGGAACAGTGGCGGACAACATCTCGAGGTTCGGCGGCAAGAGCGATCCCAAAGGCGTGCTCGCAGCCGCGAGAGCAGCGGGCGTCTATTCGATGATCATGCATCTGCCGGAGGGTTTCCAAACCCGCATCGGCGAGGGAGGCAGGGCCCTGTCGGCAGGCCAGAGGCAATTGATCGGTCTCGCCAGGGCGCTCTATGGCGAGCCGTTTCTGGTCGTTCTGGACGAGCCTAACTCAAATCTCGATGTCGAAGGTGACGCAGCACTTGCCGGAGCTGTTCTGGCCGTGCGTCAACGCGGAGGCATTGTGATTGTTGTCGCCCACCGCCCGTCCGCTCTCACCAATATTGATCAGGTTCTGGTGCTGGCCAACGGCATGGTCCGCTCGTTTGGCTCCCGCGAGGAGGTCTTGTCGAGCATGGCGCGACCACCCGCTCCCGCCAGCCACCGTCCGATCATTCCGACCCAAAGAGGAGTGAGCGGCCATGCGTGACGTCTTGCCTCGCGTTTTTGCGGACCTGCGGTCCTATGCTGGCTTCGGTGCTGCTTCGCGCTCCACAGGCGCGAACGTGTTGAAGCCGCCCGGCAGCCTCGGTCCAAGCTTGGCTCTTGGCCTCGGGGTGACTTGCCTGCTGGTGGCTGGCGGAGGGCTGTGGCTCGGCTTGACGGAGATTGCCGGTGCCGTGATCGCCCCCGCGACCGTGGTGGTTGAAAGCAACACCAAGAAGGTGCAGCACCAGGCCGGCGGCACGATCAGCGGCATCTTTGCACAGGATGGCGATCATGTCCGGGCGGGCGACGTATTGGTCAGGCTGGATGATACGCTGGCAAGCACAAACCTTCAGATCATCAGCGAGGATTTCGATCGCGCCACAGCGCGGCTTGCCCGTCTGGAGGCGGAGCGTCAGGGGCTGACGACGATGCAGCTTCCAGCCGCTCTTCAAGCGGAGATGAACAAGCCAAGCGTGGTGGCGCTGGTCAATGGCGAGCGCGCCTTGCTCGAGACGCGGGCTTCGGAATTGGCCGGCCAAAAAACGCTTCTTCGCAGCCAGACCGAACAGATCCAGCGACAGCTCGAAGGCCTGAAGGCCCAGCAGGCCGCGATGGACGAATCCGCGGCTTTGCTAGGCCGCGATCTCACCGATGTAGACGCGCTCTACTCCAAGAAACTGGTTTCGAAAGAGAGGCTCAGCAACGTCAGGCTGGACGCGACACGCGCCAAAGGAGAGTCCGGGCGGCTGGCGGCGGCCGTGGCGGAAGCGCAGGTCAAGATCACCGAAACCGAGTTGCAGGTTCTGCAGCTTGACGAGCAAAGGCGCAGCGAAGTAACCAAGGAGCTGCGCGAAACGGAAGCCAAACGGACCGAGCTCGCCGAACGCAAGATCGTTGCTCAGGACGAGCTGACCAAAACTGAAATCCGCGCCCCGCAATCGGGAACGATACAGCAATCCACTGTCCACACGATTGGCGGTGTAATCGCTCCAGGGGAATTGCTGATGACGATCGTCCCCGATACGGACGATCTTGTCGTGGACGCGCTCATTCCTCCGGCGCGGGTGGATGATGTTCAGCCAGGTCAGCCGGTCTCAATCCGTTTTCCGGCATTCGATGCTGGCACGACACCCGCCTGCGAGGGCGCGGTGAAGTGGATTTCCGCAGACCTGATCAAGGACCCGCAGCGCCAGCTCTCCTACTTCTCGGCACGCATCAGCGTCGACAACAAGACGGGCTGCCTGAGGGATGCGAAGGTGCTCAAGCCCGGCATGCCGGCCGAGGTTCACATAAGCACCGGCCAGCGCAGTGTCTGGTCTTATCTGCTGAAGCCGCTCACCGACCAAATGTCACGCGCTTTCCGGTAGGCAAACACAGGGTCCAATCCGGCGCTTGCGCCCCGCCACTGCGCGTCTTAAAGCGCGTCGCGCTGAAACGGATTCAGGCGACGTGCTTTAAGCTTTGTTTTTGATGCATGTCGTTGTCCCAGAACCGCCGCACACTTTCCGCGCGACATGCATCAGCTTCCGGAAAACGAGGCGTGCCCGCCCGACCGCACGTCCTTAGGCCGCCGGCGTCCTTCGTTCGCATGGCAAAAAAATCAGCAAGAGCTGATATGTCTTGGTTCAGCCGGCGCCATGTTTTTCGTTCCAGCCCCCACCAGTCAGGCCCGGCGCATTGGTGACTCGAGCCGCCAGAGTGCCGGGCCGCTCCGGTGCAGAACCGCGGAGTGATGAGACAGGCAGTCGGGCTGAATGGATGGGAACCCCATTGTCGGCGCGTTATGGGCGCCGGAAAACTCCTAACATCCCCATCGTTCCGTCCGGCTACCCGCTGATCGATCGGAAGTGAGCCGCGGCACCTTGGTCCTCGGTACGGCCTTTTTCGGGTTCTTTTCACCCGCACGGCCACGGTTGCGCCTGAAGAGGTGAAGCCCGCTATGGCTGGAGCAGAACGCCACCATATTGCGCCCAAAGGTGTTCGCAGTCCCACGCCCTCAAACTTGGCGTTCCTGGTTCGCCATATAAGACCATTGCATGGCGAACATCGTATCCAAGCACTGATGCGTTAGCGACGAACTGGATGGCTTGTCCTAAGCTGATGGCGCTGATCCGGGTTTCGATTTTGCTATTGAGATCGATGATGCCGAAAACCTCAGCGCCTGCACCTCTGCCGGCCAAAACAGCCGTTGAGATCGCGTCATCCAAGGCAAGGAGCATCGCGCAGTCCCCGTAACCAACCCCCGCTAACTTCGACACGCGAAATTTGTTCCGGCTCGATACGAATAATAGGGAAGCGTGCAGAAATAAGCAGCCTGGTCGGCGGGAATATTGGGGACGGCGCGCGTTTAACGGAAATGGCGATGGTACCGTTGGCTGGGCTCGAACCAGCGACCCCCAGATCCACAATCTGGTGCTCTAACCAACTGAGCTACAACGGCACGCGTGCCTGAGCTGGATCGAGGTGAAGCGTCTTTCTCCGTGATCCGCCCTGTCGTTCGGCGATGCGTCAAATACGGGCTATCGGATTCTAATTCAAGGGCCTTGATGAGGTAAAGGACGGGTTTCCTCATCCGCCTACGTCAAGGCAAAGAAAAGGCCGGCGGGAGGAGGTGCCGGCCTTTTCCTGTTCCGAGCCAGCGGGAGGAGGTGCTGGCTGGTCACCCCGGAGACGGAGGGAGGAGGTTCCATCCCCGGGTATCTGGTTATTCAACCCTATCGCACGACTATTTGTCTGACGAAATGCGACGTTTTGATGCATCGCAGGGTTGCGCGCCGAAATCAGGCAGCCTTGACGTCCCTTATCGCCTTCTCGAAAGCAGTCTTGACCGGCTTGGAGACATCCTCGACCGCTTTGGTGGCAACGGTCTGGAATTCCTTGGCCTGCTCGACAGCCATTTCGACGCGCTTGCGCAGGAACGCAGTCTGCAGTTCGACGACTTCCGAAAGGGTCTTGGCGCCGACAAGGGCTTCGAGGTGCGAGAAGTTGGCCTCGGCATTGGCGCGCAGCGCGGCGATGGCCTTCAGCGAAACGTCGCTGGAAACGGTCTTGGCGGTCTCGTAGGTCGACTCCAGAACCTTCTGGGTCTCCTCGGCGCCGGTCTTCAGCTTGGCGTACGCTTCCTTCGACTGCTCGACGCCCTTCTCGGCGAAGGCGCGGATCTGGTCGGTGGCCTTGGAAGCGTCGAAGCTCGGGAATTCGACGTTTTCGATGGTCTCTGCGGTCTTGGCAGTGGTCTTGGACATCTTCCAACCTTTTCGGGATAGCGGCTTTGACAGAAAGCCGTCTCGTTCATGTATGGTGGCAATATAAAGGTTTTTTTGTGCGTTGCAACATCTTTGTTGCAGTGCACCATAAAATCTTCCCATACGTCAGCCGTATGGGCCGTTAACCACGAGCCCAGAGATTTCGACCGATGCAAGCCTAGGCTTGTGGACCTCAAGGCCACGGGCTTTTATTAACAAAGCGTTAACTGAAAATGCCCGCTCCGGAGGGTCGGCCAGCGAATGCCGCCTGAAAACTACTCCTTCCTCGACGTCGCCGTGCTCGACGCGGTGCGCCAGCGCTTTGCCGCGGGCGACGCCTTGGCCATTTTTTCGGCCGACCTCGAACAGGTGATCTGGGCGAACGGTCCGGGGGCGTCGGTATTCGGTTATCCGGATATCGAAGCCATCATCGGCACATCGGCGCAGCTGCCGCTGGTCGCCCGGCGGCAGATCATGGCGACCAGCGGTTTTCCGGATATCGGCAGCGACCGCGCCATCACGGTGAGGCTGGCCACAGGCATGGTGAGCCGCGCCGTCGGCTTCCTCGCCAGCGCCGTAATGATGCCGGACGGCGAGAAGGCAATCCTGCTCGCGGTACCGGCGGCGCAGACGAGCTCGCGGAGCGCCGGCGAGATCGCCGGCCGCGCCATCGGCGGTTTCACCGAGGCCGGGCATTTCATTGCCTTCGTCGACGCGCAAGGCGAGGTCGAAGCAGCCTCGGACGGCTTCGCGGCGCTTGGCATCGAGCCGCGGACGCTGGCGGCCCTGGTTGCGGACGTGGCAAGCAGCGGCGACCGCGTCGTCAAGCGCCTCGTGCCTGGCGCCGACACCGCCTACCCGGCCGGTTTTGCGCGGCTCACCGACACGCGCCATCTGCTGGTGGTGATCGATGAGGACCAGCTCGACGACTCGGATGGCGACCAAGCAGATCGATCGACCACCGACCAGGGCGATCAGACCAGCGATCTAACGGCTGCACCCGAGTCCCAGTCCGCCCCGGACAGCTCTGTGCCGGCCGCGGCGGCCGGTGAAAAGGCCGAGCCGACCCAAGACGAACGGCCGGACGCTGAAAGCCGTAGCTTGGCCGAGCAGCGGCCCATTCAGCCTGGCCGTCAGGCCGACGCCGCCGACTCCAGCCGGGAGCCCGCCGATGCCGGAGCCGCCCAGCACGACCATTGGTATTTCAATACCGGCGACGACAGCGCCGGGCATGCTCGACCGGCAGCACCGGCGAAGGACAAACCGGAAGGCGCCGCCACGGCCGAAGGCCAAGGACAGGATGGCGCCGAAGCCGCCGGAGGCGAAACCGCCAAATCAGCCCGGCTGACCCCGCCCCGCGACATCGATCGCTCCGCGCCGCCGCTGCGCTTCGTCTGGCGCACCGATGCCGAAGGCAGGTTCAGCGCGCTGTCGCCGGAATTCGCTGACATCGTCGGCCAGCCTGCCGCCGATGTGATCGGCCGCCGCTTCAGGGATGTCGCCGCCACTTTCGGTCTCGACGCCTCGGGCGAGATCGCCGGCCTGCTCGACCGGCGCGATACCTGGTCCGGCCGCTCGGTGCTGTGGCCGGTGGCCGGAACCGGTCTGAAGATCCCCGTCGATCTGGCGGCGCTGCCCGTCTATGGCCGCAGCCGCGCCTTCGAAGGTTTTCGCGGTTTCGGCGTCGCGCGCAGCGCTGACGCCGTGGTCGATCCCGAAGCGCTTGGGATGGCTTTGGTGCCGAATGCCGCCCCGACTGAGGCCGCCTCCGGCGGGACCGAACCGCCAGCCGAGAAGCCGGCGGAGCGGACGCCGCCGGAACAGCCGAAGCCCGAAGATCCGTTCCAGGGTGAAGTGCCGGCGCTGAGCATCGTGCCGAAGCCGGAGCGGCGCTTCGCCGACAAGGTGATAAGGCTGGCCGAGCATCGCCATCCGGCCAACGACAAGCAGCCGGGGAGCGACACGCCGGCAAATCAGCGGAGCCTGTCGGTCCTTGAGCGCAGTGCCTTCCGCGAGATCGGTGAACGCTTGCGCAGGGACAGTTCCACGCCTGCCGAGCCGAATGCCCCGGAAGCCGACAAGCGGCCCGATACGGCAGCCGCCAGCGGGGACACGGCGGCGGTGAAGAAACCGGCCAACGAAGCGAGGGCCGACGCAAACCAGCCGCTTGCCCCTGATGTGTCGGAGCGCGACGATTCCGCGCGGGAAGCAAGCCCGGCGTCCGCATCGCAAGCCGACGACGCGAAGGCCGACGCGGAGACCGCGGAGGCGCAGACCGAGGCGGAAGACCAGGAAGACCTGGCGCGGCTCGACGGCATCGATGATGCCGGCGAGACGGGCGCCGCCGGCCAGACCGGGACCTCGGCAGGTTCCGGCTCGCTGCTCGACTATGCCGATGAGGAGAAATCCGCCGAGAAAATTGGAGGCGCGCCGGTTTCCCAGCCCGAACAGGCAGAGGACGCCCGGCAGGCTGCCGTGGAGCCGGAGCAGCCGGCCGCCGCGCAGCTGGTCGCTACCGGGCAGTCCGCCCCTGAGGCGACGGCCGACGACGACAGCATGAGCGCCGACGATTTCCGCGATGCGCAGGAGAATGAGGATTGGGCCGGCTCCGACGCGGATGCCGCCAAGGCCGCGGAAGAACAGCCGAAAGAGGTCCCGGCGCGGCCGCGCCTCGACGTGCCGCCGCTTAAAGTATCGGGTTTTGTGCCGTCCGCGTTTTCGACCGGAGAAGAAGCCAAGGCACCCGATACATCCATCCTCGCCAGGCTGCCGGTGCCGCTGCTCATCCATTCGGGCGACGTGCTGCATTATGCCAATGACGCCTTCCTCGAACTCACCGGCTACGGCGCGCTGGACGAGCTCGCGGATGCGGGGGGCCTGGGCGCGCTCTTTGCCGATCCCTATGCCGAGGACACCGCGACGGACGAAAGCGACCACTCGCTGAAGCTCAAGACCCGCCAGGGCATGGAATTCCCGATCGACGCGCTGCTGCGCTCGGTGCCGTGGCGCGGCGGCAAGGCGCTGATGCTGGTGGTGCGGCGCTCCGGCGAGGACGACGCGGCGCATTTCACCGCCGCCAACGACGAACCGGCGCTGCAGCCGGACGTGCCGGAACTGAAATCGCGCATCGCCGAGATGCGCACCATCATCGACACCGCTACTGACGGCGTCGTGCTGATCGGCCGCGACGGCAATATCCGCTCGATCAGCCGGCCGGCGGAAGCGCTGTTCGGGTTCGACAGCGACGAGGTCGCGGGCAAGCCTTTCGCCTCGCTGTTTGCCATAGAAAGCCAGCGCGCGGCGCACGACTATCTCGCCGGGCTTTCGGAGCCGGGCGTTGCGAGCGTCTTGAATGACGGCCGAGAAGTCATCGGCCGCGAGGCGCAGGGGCGTTTCATCCCGCTGTTCATGACCATCGGCCGGCTGCCAAACGACAGTGGCTTCTGCGCCGTGGTGCGCGACATCACGCAATGGAAGCGGGCCGAGGAAGACCTGACGCAGGCACGCGCGGTGGCCGAGCGCGCCTCCTCGCAAAAGACGGATTTCCTGGCCCGCATCAGCCACGAGATCCGCACCCCGCTCAACGCCATCATCGGCTTTTCCGAGCTGATGGTGGACGAGAAATTCGGTCCGATCACCAACGACCGCTATCGCGACTATCTGCGCGACATCAACCGCTCGGGCAATCATGTGCTCGACCTCGTCAACGACCTGCTCGACATCTCCAAGATCGAGGCCGGCCAGCAGGAGATGGATTACGAGGCGGTGTCGCTCAACGACACGCTGGCAGAGACGGTGGCGATGATGCAGCCGCAGGCCAATCGCGAACGCGTCATCATCCGCTCCAGCTTTGCCTCGCGGCTGCCGGAAGTGGTGGCGGATCTGAGAAGCGTGCGCCAGATCGCCCTCAACATCCTGTCCAACGCCATCCGCTACACCCAGGCCGGTGGCCAGGTGATCGTCTCGACCGCTTACGAAGCCTCCGGCGATGTCGTCATGCGCGTGCGCGACACCGGCATCGGCATGACCCAGGCCGAGATCGAGCAGGCGCTGAAGCCGTTCAAGCAGATCAATGCGTTGAAGCGCGGACGCGGCGATGGCACCGGCCTTGGCCTGCCCCTCACCAAGGCCATGGTGGAGGCGAACCGCGCCCGCTTCGCCATCACCTCGACGCCAGGCGAAGGAACCCTGGTCGAGGTCGGCTTCCCCTCGACCCGCGTGCTCGCCGAATAACTTCGCAGGAAGCGTTCGGCCAAAGAAAAAGGCGTCCTGGGGGACGCCTTGAGAAATGGGATGCTGTCACAACGGGGGCTTGAGCTGAACCTCAGGGGATGAGGAACGGGATTTCTCCCTCAAGTTACACGCGACTATCAGGGTCGTCCCTTAACAACTCCTTACCGGGCCACAAAAAAATTTACGAATGTGTACCACCCGTGAAATCTAGGTAAATTCGCCGGGCAGATTTCGTTAACCACATCGGTCAGCTTGCCAATTGCGGCAGGTCGCGGAACAGCTCCAGCGCCTCGGGATTGGCGAGCGCTTCCTTGTTCTTGACGGTGCGGCCGTGGACCACGTCGCGCACGGCGAGCTCGGTGATCTTGCCGGACTTGGTGCGCGGGATGTCGGCGACGGCGATGATCCTGGCCGGCACATGGCGCGGGCTGGCGCCGGAGCGGATCCTGGCACGGATGCGCTTTTCCAGATCCTCGTCCAGGGTAACGCCGGCGGCCAGCCGCACGAACAGCACGACACGGACATCATTGTCGAAATCCTGGCCGATGCAGAGCGCCTCGATAATTTCCGGCATCTGCTCGACCTGGTTGTAGATTTCGGCCGTGCCGATCCGGACCCCGCCCGGATTGAGCGTGGCGTCGGAGCGGCCGTGGATGATCATGCCGCCATGTTCTGTCCATTCGGCGAAGTCGCCATGGCACCAGACATTATCGAAACGCTCGAAATAGGCCGCGTGGTACTTCTTGCCTTCGGGATCGTTCCAGAAGCCGATCGGCATCGAGGGGAAGGCCTTGGTGCAGACCAGCTCGCCCTTCTCCTGCCGGATAGGCTTGCCGTCATCGTCCCAGACGTCGACCGCCAGGCCAAGGCCAGGGCCCTGGATCTCGCCGGTCCAGACCGGCTCGATCGGCACGCCGAGCACGAAGCAGGAGACGATGTCGGTGCCGCCCGAGATCGAGGCCAGATGCACGTCCTTTTTGATGCCGCCATAGACGAAGCGGAAATCCTCCGGCGACAGCGGCGAGCCGGTGGAGGAGATGGTGCGCACGCTCGACAGATCGTGGCTCGCGATCGGCCTCAGGCCGGCCTTACGCACAGAATCGATGAATTTGGCCGAGGTGCCGAAATAGGTCATCTTCTCGGCATCGGCGAAATCGAACAGTGCATTGCCGTCGGGGTAGAAAGGCGAGCCGTCATAGAGCAGCAGCGTCGCGCCGGAGGCGAGGCCCGAGACCAGCCAGTTCCACATCATCCAGCCGCAGGTGGTGAAATAGAAAAGGCGATCGCCGTCGAGCAGGCCGGCATGCAGCCGGTGCTCCTTGACGTGCTGGATCAGCGTGCCGCCTGCCGAATGCACGATGCATTTCGGGATGCCGGTCGTGCCCGAGGAAAACAGGATGTAGAGCGGATGCGCAAAGGGCAACCGCTCGAAGCTGACGGTCTTTACGGCAAAGGGCGAGAGCGCATCGTTGAGCGCGGTCGCCTTGTCGATGGTGGCCGCGACCTCCTGAGAGGTGCCGAGATAGTCGACGATCAGCACCTTGCGCAGCGTGCCAAGCTTGGCCGCGACCGCGCGGACCTTGTCGGCCACCTCGATCGCCTTGCCATTATACCAATAGCCGTCGGGCACGATGAAGACGACCGGCTCGATCTGGCCGAAGCGGTCGAGCACGCCCTGCTCGCCGAAATCGGGAGAGCACGACGACCAGACAGCGCCGATCGCGCTTGCCGCCAGCATCGCGGCGATGGTTTCGGGCATATTCGGCATCATGGCGGCGACGCGGTCGCCGGCCTTGACGCCGAGTGACAGGAAGAGCTGCTGCAGCCGCGAGGTCAGCGCGTGGAGCTCGTTCCAGGAAAGCCGCCGCTCGACCTTGTCCTCGCCGCGAAAGACGATGGCCGGCCCACCGCCGGTCTTGTGCAAAAGATTCTCGGCGAAATTGAGCCTCGCGTCGAGGAAGAAGCTGGCGCCGGGCATCCGCTCGCCGTCGACGAGGTGCCGCTCGCCCTTGTCGCCGACAAGCCCGCAGAAATCCCAGACCAGGCTCCAGAAGGCTTCGCGGTTGTCGATCGACCAGCGATGGAGTTCGGCATAGGAGGAGAAGGAAAGCGCAGCCTTCGCTTCCGCGGCCTTCATGAACGCGGTTAGGGGCGCTGCGTCGATGCGCTCCTGCGTCGGGGTCCACAAAGGTGTGTCGGCGGCCATCATCGCTCCTCCCAAAGCGCGTCGCGTTCGAGCCAGTTAAGCTCATCGTCGCCTGTGCCATCGTCCCAGAAACGACGCGCGATTGCGGATCGGGATCGTGCAGCCCGCTTATGCCTATGGCAGCGCAGCAGAGCAAGATTTTGTTCGAGCGCCCCATGGCTGTCACTGCGCAAATGCCATCGCAAGGCCATAAAGACTTGAAAAGCGTCGGCGCTCGGTTACACCCGTCGGGCGATTTGTCGGCAACGAAAGCATACGGGGCGAAATGCGATCATCTCTGATCCGGCGCGGGGTGTGGGCGATCGGCGTTGCCGTGCTCGTCATCGCGCTCGCGGTCGCGGCGCTGCCGCTGATTGCCTCGACCCGCATCGTGCGCGACCGCATCGCCTGGGAGTTGAGTGCCTGGAGCGGCTTCAGGGTCACGATCGATGGCTCGCCGCGCATCGAGGTGTGGCCGAAGTTCCGGGCGATCCTCAGCGACGTGACGCTGTCGCAGTGGACCGAGACCGAAACGCCGCCCGTGGTCGAGGCCGACCGCGTGGAAGTCGATCTCTCCGCCATGGCGGCCTTGCAGGGCAACGTCGCCTTCTCGACCGCAAGGCTGGTGCGCCCGACGATCAGGGTGCAGCGCACGGCGAGCGGCTTTTATCTGCCGCCGCTTCCGACCGGTGGGCGCATCACGCGCTCGATCGACACCGCGCGCGGTGTCGTCACCGCCAACCCGCAGAAGCCGGATCTCGGTAAATTGCCGTCCGATCCGTTCGGCACCGTCGAATTCCGCGATGGCCGCGTGGTGACTTCGGTTGACGGCAAGGAGGCCGAAATCCTGAGCAGCCTGAACGGCCAGGTCAATTGGGAAGCGATGAACAGCGATGCATCGCTGACCGCGACCGGGATCTGGCGCGGCGAAAGCGTGCAGCTCGATTGCTCCTCGACGAAACCGCTGGTGCTTTTCGCCGGAGGGGCAGCTCCCGTCACCCTCTCCTTCAAGGCGGCGCCCGCGACATTCTCCTTCGACGGAACGGCCTCGATGTCGGAAAACGCCTATCTGGACGGCCAGGCGAAGTTCGCCGCGCCGTCGCTGCGGCGCGTGCTGGAGTGGTCGCAGGCCGGCATCGCGCCGGGTGCCGCGATCGGCGCCGTCTCGGTCAGCAGCAAGGTGAACGCCTCGTCGGGGCGCGCGAAATTCGAGAACACCACGGTCACGCTCAACAACAATCCGGGCATGGGAGCGCTGGACTTCTCCTTTGCCGAGGGGCGCCCGGTGATTGCCGGCACGCTCGCCTTCGATACGCTGGATCTGAGATCGTTCCTGTCGGCTTTCACGCCTGTCGCGCCCGCGGGCCAGGACGGCCCCGGCGATGTCGACACCAGCTTCGCCGACCGCATCAACCTTGACCTCAGGCTGTCGGCGGCCCATGCCACCGTGGGAACAGTCCAACTTGCCGACGTCGCCGCCACCGCGCAGGTCAAGAACGGCCTTGCCGTGTTCGACATATCGGACGCGTCGGCTTTCAACGGCACCATCCAGAGCAGCCTGCGCTTCGACCGCAAGCCGGAAGGCACGCAGGTCGAGATGCGGCTCCTGGCGTCGGATGTGGATACGGGAGCTTTCGCCACGGCAGCCGGAATGACGCGGCTGGTGCCGGCCGGCACGGGCACGGTATCTGTCATCCTCAAGGGACCGGGCAAGGCCTGGAATTCCATCTTCGAGAATGCCGACGGATCGTTCTCGGCGACGTTCGGGCCGGGCATGCTCAAAGGGCTCGACCTGCCGGCCTTCCTCAAGCGCAACCAGCAAGGCGGCTTCTTTGCGCTTGACGACGTCGCCAACGGTTCGCTGCCGATCGACGGGGCCGAGATCAAGGCGAGCATTTCCAAAGGCGTGGCGCGCCTGGACAAGGCCGAGATCAATGCCCAGAAATACAAGATCTGGCTGTCCGGCATTGCCTCCTATGTCGGCCGTGGGCTGGCGCTCTCGGGCGGAGTGGTGCCCAGCGGACAGCCGGCGCAGCAGCCCCAGCAGGCCAACGGCCAGACGGCCAGTCCGCCTCCCCCTTCGCCGAACCAATCGCTGTTCTTCGTCGGCGGCAACTGGAGCGCGCCGTTCATCTCGCCGATCGCGCCCGGCGTTTCAGGCCAGTAGATGCGGGGGGTGCCCGCCCCCGTCGCTCAACCGCGCTGCGCGGCCTGTTCGTCGAGCTGGCGTTGGATCTCGCGGCGCTTGTTGGCGATCGAGGCTATGATGACGCCGATCGCCACCACCGCGATCAGGATGGTGCAGGCGGCGTTGATTTCCGGGGTCACGCCGAGACGCACCTGGCTGTAGATCTTCATCGGCAGGGTGGTGGCGCCGGGACCCGAGGTGAAGCTCGCGATCACCAGATCGTCCAGCGAGAGCGTGAAAGCCAGCATCCAGCCGGAGATGATCGCCGGCAGGATCACCGGCAAGGTGATCTGGAAGAAGGTCTTCACCGGCGGCGCGCCGAGGTCCATCGCCGCCTCTTCCAGCGAGCGGTCGAACGTCACCAGTCGCGACTGCACGACGACGGCGACGAAGCACATGGTGAAGGTGATATGGGCGAGCGTCACTGTGACGAAGCCGCGGTCGAGCCCGACCGCGACGAAGAGCAAGAGCAGCGAGAGGCCGGTGATGACTTCCGGCATGACCAGCGGCGCGAAGACCATGCCCGAGAAGAGCACCCGCCCCTTAAAGCGCGTGTAGCGCGTCAGCGTGATGGCGGCGAGCGTGCCGAGCACGGTTGCGACCGTTGCCGAGATGACGCCGACGCGCGCGGTCACCCAGGTCGCGTCCATCAGGCCCTGGTTGTGGAACAGCGACACGTACCATTTGGTCGAGAAGCCGCCCCACACGGTGACGAGCTTGGATTCGTTGAAGGAAAAGACGATCAGAAGCACGATCGGCAGATAGAGGAAGGCAAAGCCCAGCACGATCGAGGTGATGTTGAAGCGGCTCCAGGTCGAGTTCATCTGCCCTGCTCCTGTGCCTTCGCCTGCGCCTGCTGGAAGAACATGATCGGAATGGTCAGCACCAGAAGCAGGATGACGGCCACCGCCGACGACACCGGCCAGTCGCGGTTCGAGAAGAACTCGTTCCAGAGCGTCTTGCCGATCATCAGCGTCTGCGAGCCGCCGAGAAGGTCGGGGATGACGAACTCGCCGACGGCCGGGATGAACACCAGCAGGCAGCCGGCGACGACACCGGGCAGCGACAGCGGGAAGGTGATCTTCCAGAAGGCGCCGGTTGGCGGGCAGCCGAGGTCCTGCGCAGCCTCGATCAGCGAGTAGTCCATCTTCTCCAGCGAGGAATAGAGCGGCAGCACCATGAAGGGCAGGTAGGAATAGACGATGCCGATGAAGATCGCGGTGTAGGTGTTGAGAATGACCAGCGGCTGGCTGATCAGGCCGGTGGCGAGCAGAACCTGGTTGAGCAGCCCTTCGGGCTTCAGGATGCCGATCCAGGCATAGACGCGGATCAGGAAGGAGGTCCAGAAAGGCAGGATCACCAGCATCAGCAAGGTCGGGCGGATCGTGGCCGGCGCTCGGGCCATGCCATAGGCGATCGGATAGCCGACGATCAGCGTGAGTACCGTCGAGATTCCCGCGATGATCAGGCTCGTCACATAGGCGTTGAAGTAGAGCGCATCCTGGGTGAGCCAGGTGTAGTTGTCGAAGTTGAGCTCGCGGAAGCCGACGAAGAACCCGGCGACGCCGTCCTTGAAGTCGAGCACGGGCGTGTAGGGCGGCATCGAAATCGCGGTCTGCGACAGCGAAATCTTGAAGACGATGATGAAGGGAACGAGAAAGAAGAACAGCAGCCAGAGATAGGGAATGATGATGACGAGGCGGTTGACGAAGCCCTTCGCCAATGTCGTCGGCGGGGCTGCGGCGGTTTCGGTCGACGAGGATGCGGTGGCGGCGATGTTGGTCATGACCCGCTTTTACCTCGTCAAAACGACGCCGGCGTCCGGCCGGAAGGAGACCCAGGCGCGGTCGTTCCAGGTGAGCGGATCCTCGGTGATCCGCGAGGCGTTCAATGCGCTCGCCCGCACCATCTGCCCGTCGTCGAGCTTGATATGATAGACGGTCATGTCGCCGAGATAGGCGACGTCATAGACCTCGCCTTCGAGCGCGTTGACGGCATCGGTTGGCTTTTTCGAGGAAACCCTGATCTTCTCCGGCCGGATCGCGAAGATGATGTCGGAACCGGCAGCGGCGGCGCCGCCATTGTCGACGACGATCTGCGCTCCGGTCGCACCGGTGATGCGGGTCGTGCTTGCCGTGCGCTCGGCAATCTTGCCTTCAAACATGTTCACATTGCCGACGAAATGCGCCACGAAGCGCGAGGTCGGCGCCTCGTAAATCTCGGCAGGCGTCGCGACCTGCATCACCTCGCCCTTGTCCATGATGGCGATGCGGTCGGCCATGGTCATGGCCTCCTCCTGGTCGTGGGTGACGACGACGAAGGTGAGGCCGAGTTCCTGCTGCAGGTCCATCAGTTCGAACTGGGTTTCCTCGCGCAGCTTCTTGTCCAAAGCGCCGAGCGGTTCGTCGAGCAGCAGAACCTTGGGCCGCTTGGCGACCGAGCGGGCAAGCGCCACGCGCTGGCGCTGGCCGCCCGAGAGCTGGTGCGGCTTGCGCTTGGCGAACTGCTCGAGCTTGACGAGCTTCAGCATCTCGGCAACGCGTTTTTCGATATCCGGTCCGGGCATGCCTTCCTGCTTCAGGCCGAAGGCGATGTTCTTCTCCACCGTCATATGCGGGAACAGCGCGTAGGACTGGAACATCATGTTGACCGGCCGCTTGTAGGGCGGAATGCCGCGCAGGTCCTGCCCGTCGAGCAGGATGCGCCCCGCGGACGGCTCCTCGAAGCCGGCGAGCATCCTGAGCAGGGTCGACTTTCCGCAGCCCGAAGCGCCGAGCAGGGCGAAGAATTCACGCTCGAAGATGGTCAGCGACAGATTGTTGACGGCGATGAAATCACCGAACTTCTTGGTGACCTTGTCGAACTGGATATATGGCTTGGCATTCGGATCGTTCCATGGCGCGAAATCCCTGCGGATGCTGCCAAGCGATTTCATGATCCCCACTCCGTTACTTTCTTAGAAAATCCCCAAAAGAAAGCGACCCCGGCAGTTGGCTGCCGGGGTCGTGTCACAATGCTCACTGGCCGGTGACGATTTTGGTCCAGGTGCGCGTGATGATGCGCTGTGTCTTGGGATCGTATGGCGCAATCGTATACAGCTTCTTCATCGTCTCTTCGTCCGGATAGACCGAAGGATCTTCCAGGATCGCCTTATCGACGAATTGCTGCGAGGCTTTGTTGCCGTTGGCGTAGAGCACGTAATTCGACGATTTGGCGATGACTTCGGGCGTCATCATGTAGTTGATGAATTCGAGCGCGTCGGCGACATGCGGCGCATCCGCGGGGATCGCCATCTGGTCGAACCACATCTCGGCGCCTTCCTTGGGCACCGAATAGCCGATCTCGACGCCCTGCTTGGCTTCCACGGCGCGGTTGCGCGCCTGGAAGACGTCGCCCGACCAGCCGATCGCCAGGCAGATGTCACCGTTGGCCAAGGCGTTGATATATTCGGACGAATGGAACTTGCGGACATAGGGCCGCACCTTCAGCAACGCCTCCTCGGCCTTGGAAATGTCATCGGGCGAGGTGCTGTTGGGGTCGAGGCCGAGATATTTAAGCGCCGCCGGAATGACGTCGGTGGGAGAGTCCAGCACATAGACGCCGCAATCCTTCAGCTTGGCCAGCTTGTCCGGATTGAAGAAGACGTCCCAGCTGTCGATCTTGTCGGTGCCGAGCGCGGCCTGCACCTTCTTGACGTTATAGCCGAGGCCGACCGTGCCCCACATGTAGTTGACCGAATATTCGTTGCCCGGATCGTATTTGGCGGTACGCTCGGAAATGACGTCCCACATGTTGGAGATGTTGGGCAGCTTTGACTTGTCGAGCTTCTGGAACACGCCTGCCTGGATCTGGCGCGCCAGGAAGTTGGCGCTCGGCACGACGACGTCATAACCGCTGCCGCCGGCAAGCAGTTTCGTCTCCAGGATCTCGTTGGAATCAAAGGTGTCATAAACGACCTTGATTCCCGTCTTCTTGGTGAAGTCGTCGATGATCGAGCTGTCGATATAGTCCGACCAGTTGTAGACGTTGACGACGCGGTCTTCGGCGTGGCCGCTTATTGTGAAAAGCGTCAGAAATGCCGACGTCGCCGAAAGCCAAAGCGCTTTGCGGATCATGGTGTTCTCCTTTGGTGAGTGTTCCCTTGCCGGCTCGTCGCGATATGGCGGGGCGGCTTTGGTTTGAGAGTATTGAGCTTTCTGGAGAGCGACAAGCGTGAACTCTCCACGCAAGGCCAGGTAACGGCATCAGAGTTCGAGACATTTTGGCCTCCCCGGCGAGGCACCCGGGCGGCGTCAACGGCATTCACCGTGGCGTATTGTGAGCTATGACGATGCAGTCCGGTCCCGAGCGGGCCGGCGGAGACGCTTGGCAAGATACGCCTGTCTTGTTGTTGCCGTAATTGCAGCCTGCCCGCCCGGCAACTGGGTTGTCAATGGGGGAAGGCTGCCTGTCGTCAATTGGGCGACGGCAGGCCAGTGACGCCGGGACGTGTCGGCCGCGTCTGGCGCTTGAACTCCAGGCCTATATGGATCAGCAGCGCCGTGACCACGACCGTGCCACCGATGATGGTGCGCATCGACGGCACTTCGGAATGGACAAGCCAGACCCAGATCGGCCCAAGGATCGGCTCGAAAGTGCCGAGCAGCGCCGCGATCGCCGCCGGCACCAGCCGCGCGCCCATGGCGAAAAAGGCGAGGCCGACGCCAAGGTTGATGACGCCAAAGGCGAAGAGGAAGCCCATATCCCACGCCGAGACCGCGAATGCCGAGGCCTGGGAAGCGGCGAACGCACCGGCAAGCAGCGCGCCGAGACAGGTGGCCGGCACCATGCGCACATGGGCAAAGCGCCGGGTGATCACGGTCGCAAGCGAAAACATCACCGCGATCAGCAGCGCCAGGCCGTCGCCGACCGGCGAGACGGCGCCGCCCAGGGATTCGGAAACCATGATGGCGACGCCGACGATGACGGCGGCAATCGCGATCCAGGTTGCCAGGGCGACCCGCTCGCGAAACAAGAGCCAGGCAAGGAGAGCCGCCAGGAGCGGCACGCCGGCCTGCATCAGGAGGATGTTGGCGACCGTCGTGTAGGCAAGCGCCACCACGAAGCTGGTCGAGGCGGTGGCGAAGCAGAAGGCGACGCCAAGGCCCGGTAGGCCCATGTGCCGAAAGAGGTTCAAGGTGCCGCGCCAACCGTCGCGCCAAAGCATGAATGCGATGAGAAAGGCCACGGCCCACAGCGAACGCCAGAACACCACGGTCCAGCTGTCGCCGATATGGATGAAACGGGCGATGGTGCCGCCGAAACTCCACATCAGCGCCGAAAGGAAGACCAGGAGCATGCCGATCCGCTCCTCGCGCGGGGAGACGGCTGGCAAGGCGGTGGAGGACGGGGCGACGGGGGACGATGCGGTATCGGTCATGGCGGATGACTGTCAGCGAGTTGCGTTCGACACGATGCACCAAGGAGACAAAGAACTGCGTCTCAATCGCGTAGCGCAAAGGCGTAAAACCGGCGTGATCCAGCGTCCGGCGAAGCTTGGCGCACATCCGGCGCTGTCATCCCTGGAAATCGAAGGCGCTGAGACCCGTCACCATCTCGTCGAGGCCGAGCGGGCGCGTCACCGGCGGCTCGGCGCGCGCGAGGCAGCCGACCCGCTCGCAAAGCCTGCAGGCGGGGCCTACCGGCGTGGCGGAGCCTTGCCCGGATTTGCCGGTGGCTCCGACCGGCAGCGCCGCGCCATAGACGATCTCGTCGCGGAAGCCGATGTCGCAGCCGAGCAGGAGCGCGGTGCGACGCGGCCGCTCGGAGAAAGCACCCTGCGGGCCTTCCAGCGTGCGGGCGATGCAAAGGAACTCGGCACCATCGGGCATTTCCACCGCCTCGACCAGGATTTGACCCGGCTGCGAGAAGGCCGCATGGATGGGAAGCTTGGGGCAGCCGCCGCCGAAGCGGCTCTGCGGATAGCCCTGGCTGCCGGCTTTGCGGAAGCGGTTGCCGGCATTGTCGACTTCCAGCATGAAGAACGGCACTCCCGACGCACTCTGCCGCTGCAGCATGGTCAGTCGATTGGCCGCCTGCTCGAAGGAGACGCCGAAACGGGAACGCAGGACGTCGATGTCGTAACGGCCGCGAACGGCGGCGGCATGGAAAGCCTGATAGGGCATCATTAGCGCATGCGCGGCATAGCGGCCGAGCTCGAAGCGAGCGAGCCGGCGGGCCTCGTCGGTACCGAGCTTCAGCGCCTGGATCTCAGCCGCGATGGCTACCGACATGCGTATGAGGCTCGCCTCCATCGCGACTTCCCGCAATTGGTCGAAAGGCGACAGCCGCTCGGACAGGAAGAGACGCTGCGAATGGCGATCGTAGCGGCGGCGCCAGTTGGGCATGGTGGCGACCGGCAGCACCTTGACGACGATGCCGTGCTCGCGCCTCAGCCAGGCCTTCAGCGCGCCGGACAGGTCGTCGCCGGGCTCGAGGACCGATGTGAAAGCCTCCGCCTCCTCCTCCAGAGAAGCGAAGTGGTTCGGCCGGCGCTCGAACACTTCGTGGACTTCGTCGGCAGGCAGGCGCGCGCCGGACAGGGCGGTTGCCCTGCCCTCCTTGGCCAGAAGCTGGTTGAGATCGGACAAGCGCTCGGCCTGCTCGCGATAGGCGCGAAAGAGCTTCACCATCGCCGCCGAAGCATTCGGCGCCGTCTCGGCAAGGTCGATCAGTTCCTGATCGCCGGGCAGCTCGCCAGCAAGAAGCGGATCGCTGAAGGCCTCGCGCAATGCCGCGATCGAGCCTTTTGTCTCACCCTGCAGTTCGTGCGGATCGACCTTGTAGACGGAGGCGAGCTTGAGAATGAGCTGCACCGTCAGCGGCCGCTGGTTGCGCTCGATCAGGTTGAGATAGGAAGGCGAGATACCCAGCCCCTCGGCCATCGCCGTCTGGGTCAGGCTCCTGGCGTTGCGCAGCCGGCGCAGCCGCGGCCCGGCGAAGATCTTCTGGTCGGCCATCCCTGCCATCCTTGACAAGAATTTACATGAACGTCGAGTGCGGTGCCCGCTTCGCCGCTTTTACAATCGTGACAAATTTACAGAGCTAACTGTCAATGACAATACAGCTTTTCCTTTATTTTCGGAGGTTTTGCCGGTTTTTCTAGGTGCCTTTCGCGCCGCAATGTAAACAATGTCACACGCTGATGTCGCAAGATATGTCTTTGCGACGCAGCGCTGACACAGTTGCCAAATGACCCGGAGTAACCAATGACCGATTTTTACAACCTCGTCCCCTCCGCGCCGGAAGGCCGTTTCGACGGCATCGAGCGCCCCTATTCGCCGGACGATGTGAAGCGGTTGCGGGGCTCCGTGCAAATTCGCCAGACGCTCGCCGAGATGGGCGCGAACCGGCTGTGGAAGCTCATCCACGAGGAGGATTTCGTCAACGCGCTGGGTGCCATGTCGGGAAACCAGGCCATGCAGCAGGTTCGGGCCGGGCTGAAGGCGATCTATCTCTCCGGCTGGCAGGTCGCCGCGGATGCCAACACCGCCTCGGCGATGTATCCGGACCAGTCGCTTTACCCGGCCAATGCAGCGCCGGAACTCGTAAAGCGCATCAATCGCACCTTGCAGCGCGCTGACCAGATCGAGACATCCGAAGGCGACGGGCTGTCGGTCGAGACCTGGTTCGCGCCGATCGTGGCCGACGCGGAAGCCGGCTTCGGCGGCCCGCTCAACGCCTTCGAGATCATGAAGGCCTTCATCGAGGCCGGCGCCGCCGGCGTCCACTATGAGGACCAGCTGGCGTCGGAAAAGAAGTGCGGCCATCTCGGCGGTAAGGTGCTGATCCCGACGGCGGCGCATATCCGCAACCTCAACGCGGCGCGCCTTGCGGCCGACGTGATGGGTACGCCGACGTTGGTCGTGGCGCGCACGGACGCCGAGGCGGCGAAGCTGTTGACCTCCGATATCGACGAGCGCGACCGGCCCTTCGTCGACTACGACGCCGGCCGCACGGTCGAGGGCTTCTACAATGTTCGGAACGGCATCGAGTCTTGCATCGCGCGCGCCGTGGCCTATGCGCCGCATGCCGACCTGATCTGGTGCGAGACCTCGAAGCCGGACCTGGCGCAGGCCAGGAAATTCGCCGAAGGCGTGCACAGGCACCATCCGGGCAAGCTGCTCGCCTACAATTGTTCGCCGTCCTTCAACTGGAAGAAGAACCTCGACGACGCGACGATCGCGAAGTTCCAGAAGGAGCTCGGTGCGATGGGCTACAAGTTCCAGTTCATCACGCTCGCCGGCTTCCACCAGTTGAACTTCGGCATGTTCGAGCTGGCGCGCGGCTACAAGGATCGCCAGATGGCCGCCTATTCGGAACTGCAGGAGGCCGAGTTCGCGGCCGAGGCCCACGGCTATACCGCGACCAAGCACCAGCGCGAGGTCGGTACCGGCTATTTCGACGCCGTGTCGATGGCGATCACCGGCGGCCAGTCGTCGACCACCGCCATGCATGAATCGACCGAGCACGCCCAGTTCAGGCCGGCGGCCGAGTAACGGATAACAACCAGAGGAAACGCCCGCAGGGCATCTACATCGAGGAGAAGAGCGATGGCATCGATAAGCCGCGTGAAGGAAAGGGCAGAAGAGCAATCGAGCGCGATGAGCGTCGACCAGCAGGCGACGATCCGCATGCTCGCCAACGATCTGCACAGGCTCAACCAGTCGGTCATGAAGGCAGTCGAGGCCGGCGTCTCGGTGGAGTTGGTGCGTTCGGCGAGGCACCATGGCGGCGACGGCAACTGGGGAGATCTTTTGATCCCGGTGATCGTTACCCAGCAGAGTCATACTTGACGTAACGTCAGTAGTTTCGGCGATAGTCTCCCGCGCGCTATACGTTGGGGAGACTATCGCATTTTTTCGATTTGCGTTCGTCGCCAAGAGGTAGGACTTGCGCTGAATTCCGGAATTTCTTGCTATATTTTCGACCTCTACCGTTTCAGCTTGACACCGGCCGCGATCTCACCCAATTGTGCCTCAGGTTTCAACCCTGCATTGAACCAGAGTGCCTGCCCGCCGATGTGTCCCGCCGACAGTGACGACCATTCCGAAAAACATCCGAAACCGGCAGCCCGGGCCGGCGCGATCGCGGCGAATTTTTCCAAGGTGCTCGTCGTCGGAAAATCGTCGATCAACCGGGTGGTGGTATCCAAAATCGTCGAGAAATCGGGACTGAAACCGATCTCGGAAACGCCCGAAACCGCCGAGAAGACGCTCACCGGCCAGTTGCCCTGCGCCGTCATCCTGGACGGCGGGCCAGACAACAAGGATTGCGACCGGCTGATGTCGGCAATCGACGCGCTGCGGCGCGCCTCCGGCAAGCCGTTGCCGGCGGTGATCCTACTTTCAACCAGGAATGGCACGCCGGAGAGCCTTGGCCTGTCGAGCGTGGTCGATGCGGTGGTCGCCAAGCCGATCACGCCCGAGAGGCTGCAACCGGTGGTCGATCGCCTGGTCGGGCGCGGCTAAGGCGGCGGCTCGCTAAATTCGGTCAAACGCCGAGGCGATGCGTTCGATCAGCGCCGGCAGTTCGCTCAAGTCGGCGATCTGGCGGAAACGCGGCGCCGCGACAGGCGCCTCGGCATGCTCGGCCGCCCAGGTCAATTCATGCGGGACATAGATGCCCCAGGCGCCAGCATCGATGGCAGGGATGACATCCGACTTCAATGAGTTGCCGACCATCATGCTCTTTTGCGGTCCGTCGCCATGGCGGCTGAAGATGCGGGCATAGGTAGCGGCGCTCTTGTCGCTGACGATCTCGACGGCGTTGAAAAGCTCGCCCAATCCCGATTGCGCCAGCTTGCGCTCCTGGTCCATGAGGTCACCCTTGGTGATCAGCACCAGGCGATAGCTGCCGGCGAGCTTCTCGACCGTCTCACGCGCATGCGGCAGCGGCTCGATCGGATGGCTGAGCATGTCGCGCCCGACCGCCAGGATTTCCGCGATGGTCGAGGCCGGAACACGGCCTTCGGTAACCTCGATCGCCGTCTCGATCATCGAGAGCGTGAAGCTCTTGATGCCGAATCCGTAGATACCGAGATTGCGCTTTGCAGCTTCAAGCAGGTTCGCGGAAATCCGGCTTGCGTCGCCGTGCTCGGTAAGCATGGCGATAAAGCGCTGTTCGGTCATGCGGAAGAACTGCTCGTTCTGCCACAGCGTGTCGTCGGCATCGAAGCCTATCGTCGTCAGGTGAGAGGCGGGCATATGCGAACCGTTCTTCATGGACGGCCGGTTTAGCCGTTGTTACGGCCCGCCGCCAGCCTGAAGACGGACGTGCACCTGGCGCCTCCCCTTCCCTTCCGCCGTGGCGCCCGGCTATAGTTCGAAATCCGCAACACAATCTGGTGAATGATGCCGCCTGAGAAAAAGGAAGTCCGTCCGTCGAGCCGGGGGGGACGCGCCCGCACGCCTGCCTTCCTGAAGAACCAACGCGGTGTGAAGAACTGGAAGGAAGCCAGCGCCTGGCTCGAATGGCGCGGCATCGAGGACATCGAGTGCATCACGCCTGACCAGGCGGGCGTCGCCCGCGGCAAGATGATGCCGTCGAAGAAATTCACCTCCAACACCTCGCTGGCGCTGCCTTCGGCCGTCTTCATGACGACGATCTCCGGCGGCTATCCCGAGGACGGCAACGGCTTCCACTATCCCGAGGATGACGGCGACCTGAAGCTTCTGCCCGACCTCTCGACGCTCACTGTCGTGCCCTGGGAAGAAGACCCGACGGCAGCAGTGATCTGCGATCTCGTTCACCAGGACGGCCGCTCGGTCGAGTTCACGCCGCGCAACGTGCTGAAGCGCGTGCTTGCGGCCTATGACGAGCGCGGGCTGAAGCCGGTGGTGGCGCCCGAAATAGAATTCTATCTGGTGCGCAAGAACCCCGATCCGGACTATCCGCTGACACCGCCCGTCGGCCGTTCGGGTCGGCCGATCGGCGGCGGCGCCGGCTATTCGATCGCCGGCGTCAACGAGTTCGACGAACTGATCGACGACATCTACCACTTCTCGGAACGGCAGGGCCTGGAGATCGACACGCTGATCCATGAGGAGGGTGCCGGCCAGCTCGAGATCAATCTGCGCCACGGCAATCCGATCGAACTCGCCGACCAGGTCTTCATGTTCAAGCGCACCATCCGCGAGGCGGCGCTTAAGCACGAGATCTACGCCACCTTCATGGCCAAGCCGATCCAGGGGCAGCCGGGCTCGGCCATGCACATCCACCAGTCGGTGATTGACAAGAAGACCGGCAAAAACATCTTCTCGGCCGAGGACGGCTCCGAGACCGACGCGTTCTTTCACTTTATCGGCGGCATGCAGAAGCACGTGCCGAACGCGCTGGTGATGTTCGCGCCCTACGTCAATTCCTACCGCCGGCTGACGCAGCAGGCCTCGGCCCCGGTCAACAACAAATGGGGCTATGACAACCGCACCACCGCCTTCCGCGTGCCGCGCTCGGATCCGGCGGCGCGACGCGTCGAAAACCGCATCCCCTCCTCCGACGCCAATCCCTACCTGGCGCTGGCGGCGTCACTTGCCTGCGGGCTGGTCGGCATAAACAACAAGATCAAGGCGGAACCGCCGGTCCTGACGACCGCCAATGCGGATGAAATCGACCTGCCGCGCGGCCTTCTGGAGGCCGTCGGCCTGTTCGAGGACGACAAGGAGCTCGGCGCCATCCTCGGCAAATCCTTCGCCGCCACCTATACCGCGATCAAGCGCGCCGAGTTCGAGACCTTCATGGAAGTGATCAGCCCGTGGGAGCGGGAGTATCTCTTGTTGAACGTATAGGGCACTGATCATGCCCTACCAATCCCCCATCTCTCCCGGCCGCTCGTGGTACGAGGATACGGCCGGGCCTCGGCCCGAATACCCTTCGCTAGATGGTGATCGCCAATGTGACGTCGTCATTATTGGCGGCGGCTTCACTGGCTTGTCGGCAGCCGCGCACTTGGCGAAGACAGGCGCAAATGTCGTCCTCATCGAAGCCCATCGCCTCGGCGACGGCGCGTCGGGGCGCAATGGCGGCCAGCTCGGTACCGGGCAGCGGGCCTGGGCGGAAGAATTGGAGGCCGAGTACGGCCTCTCCCGCGCCAAAGCGCTGTTCGACATGGCCGAAGAAGCCAAGGCGCATCTGTTCGACTTCGCCGCCGCCAATGCCATCGAGATCGACTATATGCCGGGTCAGCTTTCGGTCGCGCACAAACGGCGCTACGTCGACGACTACAGGCGACACGCCGAGGTCATGGCGAGCCGCTTCGGCTATCCACATATTAGCTTCATGGACGCAGCGGAGACGGCGGAACGGCTGGGCTCGACGCGCTATTTCGGCGGCACCCGCGACACCGGCACGGGCCACATACACCCGCTGAAGCTGGTGATCGGCACGGCGAAAGTGGCGGCGGCCGCCGGCGCGCATCTCTTCGAGCAGACGCCCTCCACCGGCATCGTGTCCAATGGCGGCAAGGTGACGGTCAACACGCCCAGAGGCACGATCACGGCCGACAAATGCTTGATCGGGGTCAATGCCTATGGCGGCAATCTGGAGCCGGTGAGCGCGGCGCACATCATGCCCATCGGCTCCTTCATCGGCGCGACCGTGCCGCTCGGCGCGGCCCCCAAGGTGCTGCCGGGCGGCGAGTCGGTCGACGATTCCCGCTTCGTGGTGCGCTATTTCCGCAAGTCGAAAGAGGGGCGGCTCCTGTTCGGCGGCCGCGAGGTCTACGCCGTCAACGATCCGAAGGACATCCATATCCACATCCGCAGGCAGATCGCCGAGCTCTACCCGGACCTGAAGGATGTCGAGATCACGCATGGCTGGGGCGGCTATGTCGGCATCACGGTGCCGAGAAAGCCGTTCGTGCGCGAGGTGATGCCGAAGGTGATTTCGATAGGCGGCTATTCCGGCCACGGCGTCATCTTGTCGAACTTCTTCGGTAAGCTCTATGCCGAGACCGTTGCCGGCAATCGCGACCGGCTGAAACTGATCGAGGATCTGAAAATCCCCGCCTTCCCCGGCGGCCGCCGATTTCGTGCGCCGCTCTTGTTTCTTGCGCTCAACTGGTTCGCGTTGCGTGACAGGATTTGAAGCTGGCTGCCCAGCCTAAGCCTCGATTCGAGGCCGGCGGCTTCCATGCGGCAGGTTGTGGAAGCCTTAACAGTCACGCAGAATTTCGCAATTTGGCTCACTCATGCCATAATCAGCAGTAAAAGGTGCAATCATGGGCGAAAATTCGGGGATTTAGCGGGCGTTGCCCGCAGTGATTTAGGGACCGATGCCGATCCTTACGGCAATGATCGATAGAACGTCGGCCCGCTTGTTGGAGGTGGTTTGAGTGAACGAGCCCTTCAGTTTCGGCGCGCCGGAACGGCAGCGCTTTACAATGCAGTTCGGCTATAGCGTACGACCGTCCTTCTGGCAGAAGGTACAATCGAACGCGCATCTGGTCATTGCGGCGGTCGGCACCGCCGCGCTGCTCGGCGTGGCCGCGGTGGCGCTGTGGCTGTGCGTTCCGGGCAGTGACCGGCAAGTGACTGCGGCAAATGCCGCGCAGATCGTTCCGACAATTCCGGTGAAGACCACGAAAGTCGCTCCGGCGGCAGCGGCGGTCGCCGTGGCGACGGCGCCGCAGGCCGCGCGCAAGGGGGATGCGGTGACGCCCACGACGGCGGCCCGCGAAGCCAACATTCCTGCCTTGGCATCAAACAACCCTCGCTGGACGGCTTCCGACGCCAAGACGCCACCTGCCCCGGCCGAGAACCAGCCAGCTCCATCCAAGCAGGCAGCCGACACGGCCCCTGCGCAATCGACCGATACGGCCTTTGCCGAGGCCGATGTCGAGAACGAGGCCGCGAACGCGCTGTCGCAGGTCGCCGGTTCCGCCAGCGAGACAGCAGCGAAGAAGCCGGGCGACACGATGGATGGCGCCCAAACCGCCGCCATTCCCGAAGCCAAGCCGCAGGTTGCAGATCCGCAGCCGGCAGCGACGGACAGCTCGGCACAGCCCGAGCCGAAAGCTGAAAAGGCCAGCGCGGCCGCAAACGGGCGCGTCTTGAGGGCTGTGACCATGCGCTCGGGCCCGAAGAAAGGTGCCGCCGTAATCACTACGGTGCCGGCCAAGGCATCGGTGCAGGTGATGAATTGCAAGAAATGGTGCGAGATCGTCTATAACGGCAAGCACGGCTGGGTCTACAAGAGCTACGTCAAGACCGGCGCCTGACCGCATGCACCACCTGAGGCGGCTCAGATGCAGCGGCCGCCATCGACCTCCAGCGCCACGCCGGTGATGAAGGCGGCTTCGTCCGAGGCCAGCCACAGCGCCGCGTTGGCGATGTCGAGCGGTGTCGAGAGCCGGCCGAGCGGGATCGAGGCGCGGAACTTTTCGCGGATTTCAGGCGTGTCGGCGCCCATGAACTTCTCCAGCATGCCGGTTTCGCCGGCGACCGGGCAGAGGCAGTTGACGCGGATGTTCTTCGGCGCCAGTTCGACCGCCATCGACTTGGTGGCTGTGATCGCCCAGCCCTTGGAGGCGTTGTACCAGGTCAGGCCCGGCCGCGGTCGAAGCCCGGCCGTCGAGGCCGTGGTCAGGATCACGCCGCCGCCCTGCCGGTCCATGATCGGCACGACGGCAAGCGCTGCGTGATAGATCGCCTTCATGTTGACCGCGGTGATCAAGTCGAAGGTTTCCTCGTCGACGCCGAGCATATCGCCGTTGCGATGGGTGAAGCCCGCATTGTTGACCATGATATCGATGCGGCCGAAGGCGCTCTCGGCGGCATAGATCATCTCGTCGAATTCGGAGCGCTGGGACACATCGGTCTGAGTCCAGATCGCGTTGGGACCGATCTCTTCGGCCACCCGCTCGGCGCCCTTGGCGTTGAGGTCGGCGACGACCACGCGCGCGCCCTCTTCGGCGAAGCGCTTCGCCATGCCCTCCCCGAAGCCCGACGCGGCACCGGTGATGATGGCTACCTTGTTTTCCAGACGCATGGTTTTCCCGCTCATTGGATTCCGCCACTATCTCCCTTAGCTTTCGTCACATTCGCGTTCTATGGTGCGGCCGCGAACGTTGCCGGAAGCCATGGCTTTGCCGACAGGCCGATCGGCGGCGCAAGTGTCCGCAAACAGGTAGGCCGATGCAACAGCAAGCGATTGGTCCTGCCTGTGACACCATGGCACTGGAAAATTTAATCGATTAGAACCATGCTGCCGGCGTAGGCATCAAATCGGACTGACCATGACCAGCCAGATCATCCCTGTCGATCCTTTCGATTTCATCATCTTCGGCGGCACCGGCGACCTGTCGGAACGCAAACTCCTGCCGTCGCTCTACTATCGCCAGTGCGGTCACCAGTTCTCCGAGCCGACGCGCATCATCGGCACCTCGCGCGCCAAAATGACCGATGCCGAATTCCAGACCTTCGCCAAGAAGGCGATATCAGACCACGTGAAACCTGCCGATATCGATCCGAAGGAGCTGGAGATATTCCTGGCAAGGCTCTCCTACGTGTCGGCGGACGCCACGACTGGCGCCGGCTTCGATAAGTTGAAGAAGGCAATCGGCGACAGCGACTGCATCCGCGCCTTCTACCTTGCGGTGGCGCCGGCGCTGTTCGGCGACATTTCGCACCAGCTCAAGGAGCACAAGCTGATCACGCCGAACTCGCGCATCGTGCTGGAAAAGCCGATCGGCCGCGATCTGACCTCGGCGCGGGCGCTCAATGACGCGGTCGGTGACGATTTCCACGAAAGCCAGATCTTCCGCATCGACCACTATCTCGGCAAGGAAACGGTGCAGAACCTGATGGCGCTGCGCTTTGCCAACGCGCTCTACGAGCCGCTGTGGAACTCCGCCCAGATCGACCATGTTCAGATCACGGTCGCCGAGACTGTTGGTCTCGAGGACCGCGTCACCTACTACGACAAGGCAGGCGCGCTGCGCGATATGGTGCAGAACCACATCCTGCAGCTGCTCTGCCTGGTGGCCATGGAAACGCCGTCCTCGATGGACGCCGACGCCGTGCGCGACGAGAAGCTGAAGGTGCTGAGGGCGCTGAAGCGCATCAACGGCAACGAGGCGCCGAAGCACACGGTGCGCGGCCAGTATCGAGCCGGCGCTTCGGCCGGCGGGCCGGTCAAGGGCTACGTCGAGGAGCTCGGCAAGGACAGCAACACCGAGACTTTCGTCGCTGTAAAGGCCGAGATCGGCAACTGGCGCTGGGCCGGCGTTCCCTTCTATCTGAGGACCGGCAAGCGGCTCGCCACCCGCGTCTCGGAAATCGTCATCGAGTTCAAGCCGATCCCCTATTCCATCTTCGGCGACAGCGCCGGGCCGATCTTCCCCAACCAGTTGGTCATCCGCCTGCAGCCGGACGAGGGGGTGAAGCAGTTCATCATGATCAAGGATCCGGGGCCGGGCGGCATGCGGCTGCGGCAGATCTCGCTCGACATGAGCTTCGCGCAGTCCTTCCAAGGCCGTGCGCCGGACGCTTACGAGCGGCTGATCATGGATGTGGTGCGCGGCAATCAGACGCTGTTCATGCGCCGCGACGAAGTCGAGGCGGCCTGGAAATGGATCGACCCGATCCAGAATGCCTGGGAGAGCGCCAGGCAGGAGGCGCAGGGCTATACGGCCGGAACCTGGGGGCCGTCGGCCTCGATCGCTCTTATCGAACGTGACGGACGGACATGGCACGAGAGCAATTGAGCCAAGTCCGCTACGGCTGGAACGGCTTTGCCGACCGACAGGACCTGGCGACGGCGCTGGCCGGACAGATTGCCGACCGGTTAACCAGCGCCGTCGCGGAACGCGGCACGGCGCTGCTCGCGGTGTCCGGCGGCACCACGCCGGCGAAATTGTTCGCCGTGCTGTCGACCACGCGCATCACCTGGGACAAGGTCACCGTGACGCTGGTCGACGAGCGTTTCGTGCCGCCGTCCTCGCCGCGCTCGAATGCCGGGCTGGTGGCGGCGAACCTGCTCCAGAACAAGGCCGCCGCGGCGCGCTTCGTACCGCTCTATCATGAGGCGGCAAGCATTGAGGATGCGGCGGCAAAGGACAGCGAGGCGCTCAGATCGCTGCCCTGGCCGCTCGACGTGGTGATCCTCGGCATGGGCGCCGACGGCCATACGGCATCCTTCTTCCCGGATGCCGGCAATCTCGAGGACTTGCTCGACCCGGCCTCGCAGCGGATCGTGCTGCCGGTGCATGCGCAGAGCGGCGGCGAGCCGCGGCTCACGCTGTCGATGGCGCGCATCATCGCCGCCGGTTTCGTCGCGCTCCATATCGAAGGCGAGGACAAGCGCGCCGCGTTCAACGGCGCGATTGGTCCCGGCGCGAAAAAGCCCATCCGCAGAGTGCTCGAGGCGGCGCCGAGACGGATAGAGGTGTTCTGGGCACCCTGATTTCAGATGAGGACAGTCCGGTGGCAAAGGGAGGACGTCGCCGGGCTCGAAAGGACGGAGCATGACAGCCAGACGCGATATCGAAGCCATCACGGAACGCATCCGCCACCGTTCGAAAGCCGGCCGCGAAGCCTATCTCGGCCGTATCGCGGGGGCTTCCAGCCGCACCGCAAACCGCGCGGTGCTGGGCTGTGGCAATCTCGCCCATGGCTTTGCCGTGTGCAGCCCGTCCGAAAAGATCGCGCTCGGGGGCGACCGCGTGCCGAACCTCGGCATCATCACCTCCTACAACGACATGCTGTCGGCACATCAGCCCTTCGAGACGTTCCCGGCGCTGATCAAGGAAGCAGCGCGGGAAGCGGGCGGCATCGCTCAGGTCGCGGGAGGCGTGCCGGCGATGTGCGACGGCGTCACCCAAGGCCAGCCCGGCATGGAGCTTTCGCTGTTCTCGCGCGACGTGATCGCCATGGCGGCGGCGATCGGCCTGTCGCACAACATGTTCGACGCGGCCGTCTTCCTCGGCGTCTGCGACAAGATCGTGCCCGGGCTGGTGATCGCGGCACTCACCTTCGGGCATTTGCCTGCCGTCTTCGTCCCGGCCGGGCCGATGACGACCGGCCTCGCGAATGACGAGAAGGCCAAGGTCCGCCAGCTTTATGCCGAAGGCAAGGTCGGCCGCGCCGAACTGCTCGAGGCCGAGTCCAAGTCCTATCACGGGCCGGGCACCTGCACCTTCTACGGCACCGCCAATTCCAACCAGATGCTGATGGAAATCATGGGCCTGCATACGCCCGGCGCGTCCTTCGTCAATCCGGGCACGCCGCTGCGCGACGCGCTGACCAGGGAAGCGGCGAAGCGTGCGCTGGCGATCACTGCGCTCGGCAATGCCTATACGCCGGTCGGGCGAATGATCGACGAGCGCTCGATCGTCAACGGCGTCGTCGGCCTGCACGCCACGGGCGGCTCGACCAACCATACGATCCACCTGATCGCCATGGCCGCCGCCGCCGGCATTGCGCTCACCTGGCAGGACATTTCCGACCTGTCGGAGGCCGTGCCGCTGCTCGCGCGCGTCTACCCGAACGGGCTTGCCGACGTGAACCACTTCCACGCGGCAGGCGGGCTCGGCTTCCTGATCCGCGAGCTGCTCGACGAAGGCCTGTTGCACGAGGATGTGCAGACGGTGTGGGGCGAAGGCCTGCGGCCCTACGCGGTCGAGGCGAGGCTTGGCGACCACGGCGGCGTGCTGCGCGAAGCGGCGCCACTCAACAGCGGCGACGAGAAGGTGCTGGCGCCGGTCAAGAAAGCGTTCCAGCCGACCGGCGGACTGAAGGTGCTTGCGGGCAATCTCGGCCACGCCGTGATCAAGACCTCTGCCGTCAAGCCGGAACGGCGCGTCATCGAGGCGCCGGCCAAGGTGTTCGACAGCCAGCAGGGCCTGAATGATGCTTTCAAGGCCGGCCAGCTTACCGGCGACTTCGTCGCCGTGATCCGCTTTCAAGGGCCGAAGGCCAACGGCATGCCGGAACTGCACAAGCTGACGACCGTGCTCGGCATCCTGCAGGACCGCGGCCAGCGCGTGGCGCTGGTGACCGACGGGCGCATGTCGGGCGCTTCCGGCAAGGTGCCGGCGGCGATCCATGTGACGCCGGAGGCGGTGGAGGACGGGCCGATCGCCAGGATCCATGACGGCGACATCATCCGCCTCGATGCGGATGCCGGCACGCTGGAGGTGCTGGTGCCGGGGACGGAGTTCGCGCTGCGCCGCACGGCGGAGGCCGACCTCATCGGCAACGAGTTCGGCTTCGGTCGTGAGCTGTTCGCGGGATTCCGGCAGTTGGTCGGGCGAGCCGATCATGGCGCGGCGGCATTCGCGAACGCCTGACCTCTTCCCCCTGACCTCTTCCGCAATGTGCCTTACGAAAAGGGCGGCTCGGAGCCGCCCTTTTCGTTTCGTTCGCTAGTTGTTTAGTCCCGGCATTTGCTGGAGCGGATTGAGCCGGAAGTGTTCGGGCTGGGAGGCCCATGCCTTGCAGATGGAT
>NZ_JAIUHK010000032.1:0-73843 GCF_020165075.1 Mesorhizobium sp. CA4 | reverse complement strand
CCAGCCTCCATTCGCTGGCGATAAAACCGGACAACTCATGTGCTACCTAACCCGGACAACTCATGCGCTTACGACAATAGGGCTAACGCGGCGTTGACATCGATTGAGCCCCCTCTTATCTGTCCAACGACTTGGCGTCCAGAACCGTTTTCCGGGCGCTTTTTGCGTTTGTCCGCATTCACGCGGATTTGATGGGCCCGCCAGGTGCCTGTCGCAAACGGCCAAAATTGCTATCGAAAGGGACCATTGGATGGTCAGTCTCGGCGGTCTCGCCCGTAAGGTTTTCGGTTCTTCCAACGACCGCCGCGTCAAGTCGACCCGGCCCAGGGTCGAAGCCATCAACGCGATGGAAAACGAGATGCGGGCGCTTTCCGACGCCGAGCTCGCCGGGCGCACGGAGAAATTCCGCCAGGATCTGGCCAACGGCGCTTCGCTCGAAGATCTCTTGGTTCCGGCCTTCGCCACGGTGCGCGAAGCGGCCCGCCGCGTGCTCGGCATGCGGCCTTTCGACGTCCAGTTGATCGGCGGCATGGTGCTTCACAATGGCGGCATCGCCGAGATGCGCACCGGCGAGGGCAAGACGCTGGTCGCCACCTTGCCGGTCTACCTAAATGCGCTCGCCGGCAAGGGCGTGCATGTCGTCACCGTCAACGACTATCTCGCCAAGCGCGACGCCGAATGGATGGGCCGCGTCTACAAATTCCTCGGCCTGACCGTCGGCATCATCGTCCACGGCCTTTCCGACGAGGAACGCCGCGAGGCCTACGCCTGCGACGTCACCTATGCCACCAACAACGAGCTCGGCTTCGACTATCTGCGCGACAACATGAAGTATGAGCGCTCGCAGATGGTGCAGCGCGGTCATTCCTACGCCATCGTCGACGAGGTCGATTCCATCCTGGTCGACGAAGCGCGCACGCCGCTGATCATTTCCGGTCCTCTCGAAGACCGCTCGGAAATGTACAACACCATCGACGCCTTCATGCTGAAGCTCGGCCCGGCCGATTACGAGGTGGACGAGAAGCAGAAGACGACGATCTTCACCGAGGACGGCACCGAGAAGCTGGAAAATATGCTGCGCGACGCCGGCTTGTTGAAAGGCGAGTCGCTCTACGACGTCGAGAACGTCGCCATCGTCCACCACGTCAACAACGCGCTCAAGGCGCATTTGTTGTTCCAAAAGGACAGAGACTACATCGTGCGCAACGGCGAGATCGTCATCATCGACGAGTTCACCGGCCGCATGATGCCTGGACGCCGTTATTCGGAAGGCCTGCACCAGGCCCTTGAAGCCAAGGAGCATGTGCAGATCCAGCCGGAGAACCAGACGCTGGCCTCCGTCACTTTCCAGAACTATTTCCGCCTCTACAAGAAGCTTGCCGGCATGACCGGCACGGCGCTGACCGAGGCCGAGGAATTCGCCAACATCTACAATCTCGAAGTCACCGAGATCCCGACCAATCTGCCGGTCGCCCGCAAGGACGAGGACGACGAGGTCTACCGGACGGTGGAAGAGAAATACAAGGCGATCGTCAAGGAAATCAAAGACGCGCGCGACCGTGGCCAGCCGATCCTGGTCGGCACCACCTCGATCGAGAAATCCGAGCTGCTGGCCGAGCGCTTGCGCAAGGAAGGCATCAAGGACTTCGAGGTGCTGAACGCCCGTCACCATGAACGGGAGGCGTCCATCGTCGCCCAGGCCGGCAAGCCCGGCGCTATCACCATCGCCACCAACATGGCCGGCCGCGGCACCGACATCAAGCTCGGCGGCAATGCCGAGATGCGCATCGCCGAGGAACTCGGCGACATGCCGGCCGGGCCGGAGCGCGAGGCGCGGGAAAAGGAAATCCAGGACGATGTCGAGCGCCTGAAGGAAAAGGCGCTGGCCGCCGGCGGCCTCTATGTTCTGGCCACCGAACGTCACGAATCGCGCCGCATCGACAACCAGCTGCGTGGCCGCTCCGGCCGCCAGGGCGACCCGGGCCGCTCGAAATTCTTCCTGTCGCTGCAGGATGACCTGATGCGCATCTTCGGCTCAGAGCGCATGGACGGGATGCTGCAGAAGCTCGGCCTCAAGGAGGACGAGGCGATCATCCATCCGTGGATCAACAAGGCGCTGGAGAAGGCGCAGAAGAAGGTCGAGGCGCGCAACTTCGACATCCGCAAGAACCTTCTGAAATACGACGACGTTGCCAACGACCAGCGCAAAGTTGTGTTCGAGCAGCGCATCGAACTGATGGACGGCGAAGGCCTGTCGGAGACGATCGCCGAGATGCGCGAAGGCGTCATCGAAGAGATCGTCACCAAGAACATTCCCGAAAACGCCTATGCCGAGCAGTGGAACGTCGCCGGCCTCAAGGAGGAAGTGGCGCAGTATCTCAATCTCGACCTGCCGATCGAGGAATGGGTCAAGGAAGAGGGCATCGCAGAGGACGACATCCGCGAACGCATCACCGCCGCGGCGGACGCGGCCGCCAAGGAGCGTGCCGACCGCTTCGGTCCGGACGTAATGAACTATGTCGAACGTTCGGTGGTGCTGCAGACGCTCGACCATCTGTGGCGCGAACACATTGTCAATCTCGATCATCTGCGCTCGGTCGTCGGCTTCCGCGGCTATGCCCAGCGTGACCCGCTGCAGGAATACAAGAGCGAAGCCTTCGAGCTGTTCCAGGCCATGCTTGGCAATCTGCGCCAGGCGGTCACCGCGCAATTGATGCGCGTCGAGCTGGTGCGCCAGGCGGCCGACGCGCCGCCGCCCGAAGCTCCCGAGATGTTCGGCAGCCATATCGACGGCTCCACCGGCGAGGACGATTTCCAGGGCGGCGAGACCGCGCTTCTGATGCGTCAGGACACCAGCGCCGTCGTCGCGCCGGAAAACCGCGACCCGAAGAACCCCGCGAGCTGGGGCAAAGTCGGCCGCAACGAGCTCTGCCCCTGCGGCTCCGGCAAGAAGTACAAGCACTGTCACGGCGCCTTCGCCTGAGCACCTTTTCCTTCTCCCCGTTGAACGGGGAGAAGGTGCCCGGAGGGCGGATGAGGGGCAGCGCCTGCGTTCGGCGATATTAGTGCATGATCCCGAAAAGTGGGAACCGGTTTTCGGAGAAGATCATGCTCTACAAGAGTTAGATCAGGTGATTTAACGAAACGTCATCCTGATCTAGCACCCCGGATTTATTTCAGCTTCCCGCCCTCACACCAGCCCCGACGCGCGCGCCGCGGCCGCCGCCTCGCCGCGCGAGATGACTTCCAGCTTCTCCAGCACCGCCGAGACATGGTGATCGACCGTCTTGGGCGAAATCGTCAGATGCGCGGCGATCTTCTTGTTAGAAAAGCCTCGCTCGAGAAGTTCCAGCACTTCCATCTGGCGCTGCGTGAGGCCGGCCTGGTTGGCGCGCGTCGCCTGCCTCGGCCCTCTTGCAATGTGGATCAATCCGCTCTGCCGCATGAGGCCGCGCACATGCTGCGCCACCGGCCTTGCGCCGAGCGCCTCGAAGCCATCGAGCGCCTCGCGCCGCGCCGCCTCATCGCCCTTCAGCAACGCGAGCGCCCGCTCGAAGGGAGCGTCCATTTTCGCCCAGAGCGCGGCGGCGGCACGCCAGTCGCCAAGCAGTTGCAGGCGATGCGGCTCAGCCATTCCGTCGGTGTCGCCGGGATCGCTTTCGGGCAGCAAAAGCTGCCGCCATATCGCCAGTTCGCCGAACACCGCCCGCGTCGGCGCAAGGCTTTCGGCGAGGGCGATGAGGCGCAGCGCTTCGTCCCTGTTCCCCTCGCCCAGCCATGCCAGTTCGGCCATCACCGAGGCGAAGGGCACAAGCCGTTGCAGCTCCATGCCCTTGTCGAGAAACAGCCTCATCTCGTCGAGGATCGGCTCGGCCGACGGGTCTCCCCTGCGGATGCGCAAGCGGGCCAGCGCGACGAGTGAGGGGTAGCGCACCAACGGCGTCGTTGCTTCATCGTCGACAACCTCATGCGCCATGGCCGTGGCATCATCCCAATGGCCGAGCCTGAGCAGAAGCTGCGCCTGCACGCCGCGCATATAGTCGCGCCAGGTCGCGAGATCGTTCTCGACGCAATAGCCGATACCGCGATCCAGGAAAGCCGCCGCTTCGTCGAAGTTAAGCCTGTTCATCTCGACGCAGGCGCAGTTGGTGAAGGCCCGCGCGGCGTGCTCCTGAAAGTTGCCCGACAGCGCAATTCCAAGACTGCGGGCGAGATCGCGCCGCCCCTTGGCGAAATCCAGCCATTGCCCGGCCGCCCCGACATTGTTGAGGGCGTGGCAAAGGATGTCCCGTCGGTTGAGCCGCTCCGCCAGTTCGACGGCCTTGCCGCCGAACCTAAGCGTCTCCTCGAGCCGCTCGGCCAGCATCGCCAGCTGCGAGAGATTGGAATAGGCCATGGCGAGTTCGGGACTGTCGGGAGCCGTTTCCAAAAGCTCCATGGCCTGTGATCCGAACCGGTCCGCCGACTCGCGATCGCCGAGCAGATAGGCCAAGCGTGACAAGCACCTGAGGCTGTCGCCTTCCTTCAGCCGATCCCCCAGCGCCTGGCGCAGCTGGCGCGCCCGGCCTTGTGCTTCCATCGCCGTGTCGACGCGGCCGATCAGGTGGCACTCGAACGCATGGCCTTCGTAAAGCTCCGCCTGCTTCTCGATCGGCAGAGTATCCGCGTAGCGCAGGGCGACCTCGTAATAGCCCGCCGCATCGCGATGCGCGCCGACGCGAGATGCCTCCCGCGCGGCGACCGGCGCGAGCTCGCGCACCACGTCCAGGTTTTGCGCTTCCACGGCATGATGCACCAACCTTGCGGTGGCGACCTGCGGATTGTCCCGCAAGGCTGCCAGGGCACGCTCATTGTACTCCCGCCGTTTGCTGGGCGTCAGCGCCATCTCGATGGCCGTGCGGGCGATCTCGTGCCGGAAGGCATAGCCGTCGCCGAAATCCTCGAGCAGGCCGTGGGCCACGCATTCGGCGAGTTGGCCGGCGGCGGCAATTCCGCAAAGGCCGCTCAGCGCCCAGGCATCGGCGCGGCGCGGAAACACCGAGACAGCGTCGAGCATCGAACGGGCGCCCGGCGACAATCTTTCGGCGCGCGCCAGCACGGCGTCGCGGACGCTCGCCGGCAACGCGCCATCGCCTGCGGCGGCGAGCAGCTCGGTGACGAAGAAGGCGTTGCCCGCCGTTGCGCGGTAGATCGCGTCGCCGTCGCGCTCGGCCGCCGCGGCGAGCGAGAGCACCGCGCTTTCGCTGAGCAGCGGCACTTCTATGCGTTGGATATTGCCCGCCGGTATCTCGCCGAGCGCCCGGCGCACGCGCATCTGTCCTTCGCTGCGGTCGGTGCGCGCCGTGATCAGAAGCAGGATGTGCGTGTTTGCAATACGCCGGCCGAGGAAACGCACGAAATCGAGTGTCGCGTCATCGGCCCAGTGCAGATCCTCGATGACGAGCAGGCATGGGCCTTTCGCCTCGAAGACGTCGAGCGCCTCGGAAAACAATGGCAGGCGCTGCACCTGGCGGTCGTCGATCGCCCGCGGCGGCTCCCAGTGCGCCTCGCGGGCCAGATCGTAAAGCGGCCCCAGCGGATCGGGAATAGAGAGGTCCTCGCAGGCGCTGCGAAGCACGATCAGCCCCTCGCCCAAGCGGCTTGCGAACGCCTCGGCCAGCGCCGTCTTGCCGGCGCCGGCTTCCCCCGACAGGACCACGACGCGGCCGCGCCCGCCTGTTGCATCTGCCAGCAAGGCATCCATTTGCTGCAGTTGCGTCTGCCGTTCCAGAAGCATCGTCACTCTCTCGCGAAACCAGAATTTTCCATCGTGGCGGCCGCCGCCGCGATAGCGTGGGAAACGGCACAGAAATGTGACTTTCCACACATTGAGGTGCCATCTTCCACATAAAACGTCGCAAAGATAGGGAATCGTCCCGGCCAATATGGGGAATGGCTCCGATGCGCGCCTTCCGCGAAGGTGATTTCTGCTGGGTCGCGCTTGAACGAGCGCAATTCACCAATGAAAGGAAACCGATCGTGCCTCGTTACCTGATTGAACGTACCTTCCCCGATGGGCTGCACGTGCCGATGAACGATGCCGGCGCAACCACGATGGGCGGCGTCATCGCCCGCAACGCCGAGAAAGGCGTCACCTGGGTGCAATCCTTCGTCTCGCCCGACAAGAGCAAGAGCTTCTGCATTTACGATGCGCCCTCGCCGGAGGCGATCCGCAGCACCGCGCAGAAGAATTCGCTTCCCATCGACAAGATCACGGAGGTCCGGGTCCTCGACCCCTACTTTTATCGCTGATCGGGCAGACCATGTTGGGCAGACCGTACCCGTCGCCGGCGGACCTGACGCCGTGCCGGATAGCGAGAGTGTATCCGCCGCAGCGGATAATGTCCCGCCACGGCGCGGCTTCATGCGACGGGCTGTGTCGGCGTTGCTTTCGCCCCTGCGAAGCCGGCGCTGTCTCCTGCCACCGCAGGACGATTACCTGAAGCGCGACATCGACCTGCATGAGCGGGAAAACCCGCGCGAGTACTGGGAATATTGGTGGCATCACCGCTGATCCCGCACCGGGCAATTCCAGGAAAGTGCGGAGCGGTTTTCCCTCCGGAATTGCGCAAAACAAAGACTTGGAGCGGTTCGTTTGGTGAACCGCTCTGGTCGGGATCAGCGACCATCCTTTTTATCGCCAGGCGCTGCCGGCGTTCGGAGTTGGCCTTACTGGCCGATTGCCGCCGCTTGCGCGCCTCAATTGGAGAGACAAATGAACATTCAGACCTTAACCAAATGCGTTATCGGCGCTTCTGCCTCGATCATCATGCTGATGGCGGGCGCGGCCACGGCAGAAACCGTCAATCCGCTTGCCGAAAAGGTGCGGGCGCTGGACAGCCGCTTCGAGGACGTCGCCGTGGCGAAAGCTGAAGGCTACGCGCCGATCCCCTGCGCCAGCGGCCTCACCGGCGGCGCGATGGGCATCCACTACGTCAACGCGGCCTATCTGAAGGACGACGCCGTTGACGTCGCCAAGCCTGAAGCGGTGATGTACGAGCCGATGGCCGGCGGCAAGCTGAAGCTGATCGCCGTCGAATACATCACCGCAAAGGGCCCCGCCTCGCTCGAGGGCCATCTGTTCAACTTCAACACCGCGCCCAACCGCTACGGCCTCGGCCCCTTCTATGAGTTGCATGTCTGGGCCTGGAAGCAGAACCCCACCGGCGCCTTCGCCGACATGAACCCGAACGTCTCCTGCGAGGCGATGCAGGGGATGTGAGACACCCTTTCCTTCTCCCCGTTTCACGGGGAGAAGGTGGCCCGAAGGGTCGGATGAGGGGCGGCGCCGGCGATTGCGATCGGCCGCCCCCTCGTATCTGACAGAGGATAATCACCCTGTTTAGGACCCTCCCGCAAAGAACCTTTTCGACACGCGGTTCATCCCAAATTTCCGAAGCCGGCTCTGCCTCTCATCCGCCTGCCGCCACCGCTCCCCGTGACCGGGGAGAAGGAAGCACCCCACCCACCCTTTCTTAAGGTGTTTCGGATAGACCGAAACCTTAGAAAGAGGCTGGAAAACGGAGAGTATTCGGGGTGCGCTTTTCCGCGGCAACGACTGCCGGGCGGTTCCTGCCGCAGCGCTGGGCGCTGCGCATGCGGCCGTTGCTTGGCCGCATCGATGCCGTTCTGTTCACCGCCGACGAGCGCGGCGAAGCCGGGCGCATGTCGCTGATCGCCTTTTCCATCCGTATCATCAGTGCCTTCATCGCCTTCGTCAGCCAGGTGCTGATGGCACGCTGGATGGGCTCGTTCGAATACGGTATCTCGGTGCTGGTCTGGGTAACGATGGTCATCGTCGGCAATCTCGCCTGCCTCGGCTTCCACACCTCGGTCATCCGTTTCATTCCCGAATATCGCGAGCGCGGCATGCTGGCCGAGCTGCGCGGCATCGTGCAGGCGAGCCGCCTTTTCGTGCTCGTCGCCTCGACTCTGGTGGCAGGCCTTGGCGCGCTTGGCGTGTGGCTCGCCTCGGACTGGATCGAGAAGTACTACGTCATCCCCTTCATCCTCGGCGTCATCTGCCTGCCGATGATCGCGCTCGGCGATCTTCTTCAGGGGCTGGCGCGCGCCAATTCCTGGGCGCTGCTGGCGCTGTCGCCCACCTATCTGGTGCGCCCGGTGCTGATCCTGATGTTCATGGCGCTGATGCTTGGCCTGCACTATGTGCCCGACGCCAAGACCGCGATCTTCGCGTCGATCGCCGCAACCTATGTCACCACGCTCGGCCAGTTGATGGCCGTCACCTCGCGCATGGACAAAAGAATCCTGCCCGGGCCAATGACCGTGCATTTCGGCCAGTGGATCCTCGTTTCGCTGCCGATCTTCCTGGTCGAGGGCTTCTTCTTCCTGCTCACCAACGCCGACGTGCTGATGGTGGGCGCCTATCTCGATCCCAATGATGTTGCCGTCTATTTCGCCACGGTGAAGACGCTGGCGCTGGTGCATTTCGTTTATTTCGCGGTCAAGGCCGGCGTTGCCCAGCGCTACGCCCAATTCACCCATGGCGAGCCGCATCGGCTTGCCGCCTTCGCCCGCGAGACCGTCTCCTGGACCTTCTGGCCCTCGCTGCTGATGGCGCTACTGGTGCTGGCGCTGGGCGAGCCGATGCTGGTGCTGTTCGGTCCCGAATTCACCGCCGGCTATCCGCTGCTCTTCCTGCTGGTGCTGGGCGTCGTGGCGCGCGCCGCCGTCGGCCCCTGCGAGAGCCTGCTCACCATGAGCGGCAACCAGAACATCTGCGCCGCCGTCTATGCCATGACGCTTGCCCTCAACATCGGCCTCAACGTGGTCCTCATTCCGCTGTTCGGCCTCTGGGGCGCGGCCATCGCCACCAGCCTCGCCATGGTCTTCGAGGCCAGCGCGCTCTCCTTCACTGTCTGGCGCAAGCTCGGCATCGTGATGGCGATCTTCGTGCCTGCAAAGAAGGAAATCGCCTGATGGCCGCCGTCCCTTTGCTCGAAGAGACCAGCGGCGGCCCCGCCGGCGCCATGGTCTCCAACCTTGCCGGCTTGGCGCGCGAGGCCGACCCGGCCCATATCGAGCTCTTCGCCAGCAACAGGCCGGAACGCAAGCTAGCCATCTACCCGGCCTCGGCCGGCTTCGACCTTGTCGAGGAGCTCGACTATCTCAGCGCCCGCACGATCGAGCCCAATGTCTTCTTCAACCCGCGTTTCCTGGCGCCGGCCATGCCGCGGCTGGAAGACCGCGAGGTGCGGCTGGCCGTCATCCGCGACGGCGACGAGTATCGCAACCGGCTGCGCCTTCTGGTGCCCTTCTCGGTCGAGCGGCCGGCGATCCCGCTCGGCGTTCCGGTGATGCGCACATGGTCGAGCCCGTTCGGCCCGCTCGGCACGCCGCTGGTCGACCGCGACGATCCCATCGGCGTCATCGAGGATTTCTTCTCGATGCTGTCGAGGCCGCATCTCAAGCTGCCCAGGGTCTTGGTGCTGCCCGATATGCGCCTCGACGGTCCGGTGGCGAGCCTGCTCACCTCCTTTGCCGACAGCCGTGGCTTGACCATGGTGACCACCGGCAAGGTCGAACGTCCGGTGCTGGAGAGCGACGCCGACGGCGAGGACTACCTCAAGGCGTCGCTGCGGGCGCATCACTACCGCGAATTCCGCCGCCTGAAGCGGCGCCTTGCCGATCAAGGCAGGCTCGAGCACGTCGTGGCGCGCGGGCCGGATGAGATCCGCCACGCCATCGAAAGCTTCCTGACGCTGGAAGCGGCCGGCTGGAAAGGCCGCGAGCGCACCGCGATGGCGATCGACCGCTACCGCGCCGCCTTCGCCCGCGAGGCCGTGCACCGGCTGGCCGAGCAGGACATGTGCCGCATCCACCTTTTGACGCTCGATGGCCGCACCATCGCCTGCCTGATCGTCTTCGTCGAAGCCGGCGTCGCCTATACCTGGAAGACGGCCTATGACGAGACGCTCTCCGCCTATTCGCCGGGCACGCTTTTGATGATCGAGGTGACCAGGCAGCATCTCGACGATCCAAACATCGTCATGACCGATTCCTGCGCGGTTCCGGACCATCCGGTGATGAGCCGCCTGTGGAGCGAGCGCAAGCCGACGGGCACGCTGGTGATTGGGTTGACGCCGGACGCCGACCGGCTGGCCCGGCAGGCCGCCTCGCAACTGCATCTCTACCGCGAGACCCGCAACATGGCGCGCATCCTGCGCAATCGCATGCGGAGCCTGCTGAAAAGACGCTAGAGGGGCGGCGAGACACCGGCTATGGCTTGCGGCGGCCGGACCCGGCCGGCCTTCACCACAAAGCACTCCAAATGATCGATATCGTCCTGCGCTTCGCCCGCCTTTGTGCGCCGCTTGTCCTGCTCGCCATGTTTCCGGCTCGAGCCGTGGCCGATACCTGCCCGGAGGATTGCTCCGATCCGGCGCCTCCCCCGGTCAACATCTACAGCCAGACCAAGGCCGGCCATCTGAGTCCCGCCACGGCCGGCGCGCTGTCGCGCGTCTATGTGCCGAACCGTTCCTCCAACAGCGTCTCGGTGATCGATACTGTCACCTTAAAGGAGGTCGGCCGCTTCCCGGTCGGCAGCAAGCCGCAGCATGTCGTGCCGTCCTGGGACCTCAAGACGCTGTGGGTCGCCAACAACGGCACCGGCAGGAACGGCAGCCTGACGCCGATCGACCCGATGACGGCCAAGCCCGGCCAGCAGATCCCGGTCGACGACCCCTACAATCTGTATTTCATGCCGGACGGCAGCGCCGCCATCATCGTCGACGAGGCGATGAAGCAGCTCGATTTCCGCGACCCGCACACCATGGCCTTGAAATCGAGCCTGCCGACGCCGACCTGCCCCGGCATCAACCACGCCGACTTCTCTGCCGACGGCTCCTACGCGATCTTCACCTGCGAATATGGCGACGGCGGCCTGGCCAAGATCGACCTGAAGAACCAGAGGGTGCTGGGCCACCTCGACCTCTCGAAAATGGGCATGCCGCAGGACATCCGCCTGTCGCCCGACGGCAAGGTCTTCTACGTGGCCGACATGATGAATGACGGCGTGTTCCTGGTCGACGGCGACAGTTTTCGGGAAATCGGCTTCATCCCGACCGGCATCGGCACGCATGGCTTCGTCGTCAGCCGCGACGGCAAGCGGCTCTACGTCTCGAACCGCGGCTCGCACAGGATGGAGCAGGGCAAGGCCAGGGGCCCGGGCAGCGTCACGGTCATCGACTTCGCCACCCGCGCGGTGGTCGCGCAATGGCCGATTCCCGGCGGCGGCAGCCCCGACATGGGCAATGTCAGCGCCGACGGCAGGCAGCTATGGCTCTCCGGCCGCTTCGACAGCGAGGTCTATATGATCGACACGATGAGCGGCGCGGTGATCAAGATCCGCGTCGGCGCGGAGCCGCATGGCCTCACCGTGTGGCCGCAGCCGGGGCGCTACTCGCAGGGGCATACGGGGAATATGCGGTAGGTACTTTTGGGGTGGCCCGCCACCTACGCCCAAGGCCGCGATGCGCTCCTGATGGGCCGAAGACCCGGCCGGGGGAAAGGAGGCGCGTGCTGATGATCGGATTGGGCGCGCAAATCTTTGGCCAAAAAATTCCGCCCTTTTCAGCCTGTCGTCCAACCGTCATGCTGGGGACCTACACATCCGCAAATCTGGATGGATGGATGCATGGACAAGACAGCAGCCCTGCTCGCGCTGGCCGCGCTTGGCCAGGACACAAGGTTAGGGGCTTTCCGGCTGCTCGTGCGCGCGGGTGCCGAAGGTGTTCCAGCTGGCGAGATCGCGTCGCAACTGGGAACGGTGCAGAACACCATGTCTGCGCATCTGAAGGTCCTCGACCGCGCCGGGCTGGTTCGGGCCGAACGGGAGGGACGGATCATACGTTATCTCGTGGACATGAACGCCTTTCGCGATCTGCTGGCCTATCTGATGGAAGACTGCTGCAGGGAGGCCCCAGAGTTTTGCCAGCCAGTCATCCAAGCGGCGACCTGCAAATGCTGATGATCTCGGAGGAGGATCGGCACCATGTCCGCTGACCTGTCGCGACGGCTCGCTGCCGAAGGCCTTGGAACCGCGATGCTGGTCGCCGCTGTGGTCGGTTCGGGCATTATGGCTGATCGGCTGACCCATGATGCGGCACTCGCCTTGCTCTGCAACACCTTGCCGACCGGCGCGATACTGGTCGTGCTGATCACCGTCCTCGGCCCGACTTCCGGTGCGCACTTCAACCCGGCTGTCACGCTCGTGTTCAGCTTGCGGCACCAGATCGGCCTCGACGTCGCTCTGACCTACGTGGCAGCCCAGCTCGCTGGAGGCATTCTCGGCACACTGGTCGCTCATGCCATGTTCGACATGCCGCTCTTCAGTCTCTCGACCACGGTGCGCTCGGGGTCTGGCCTGTGGATCGCCGAGGCGGTCGCGACCTTCGGGCTCGTCTTCACCATCCTTGCGGGTCTTCGCTTCCGAGCGGATGCCATCCCGTGGCTGGTTGGGCTCTACATCGTGGCCGCCTACTGGTTCACCGCATCGACATCGTTCGCGAACCCAGCAGTGGCCGTGGCCCGCGCCCTCTCCAACACCTTCGCGGGTATCCGGCCGCTCGACGTCCCCGCATTCATCGCAGCTCAGCTCGCCGGCGCTCTGGTCGCTATGGCACTAGCTGGGTGGCTGCTCGCGGAACCCCAAGCCCTCACGAAAGTGGAACCCGCCGGATGACCGTCACGATCTATCACAACCCTCAGTGCGGCACCTCGCGAAACACGCTCGCCATGATCAGGCAGAGCGGCGAAGAGCCCGAGATCATCGAATACCTCAAGACGCCCCCCTCGCGCGCCAAGCTGGTTGAGCTGATCGCAGCCATGGGTATCACTCCGCGTGCCCTGCTGCGGGAAAAGGGAACGCCCTATGAGGAGCTTGGGCTTGCTGACCCAAAGTGGTCAGACGACGATTTGATCGACGCCATGGTCAAGCATCCGATCCTGATCAACCGCCCAATCGTGGTGACCCCGCTGGGTGTGGTCTTAGCGCGACCATCTGAGGCGGTCCTGCCGATCTTACCCAATCCCGACATCGGCCCTTCACCAAGGAAGACGGTGAGGTCGTGATCGACGCGAGCGGCAAACGGGTCGGCTGACTATATTTCGATCATTGTCGAAATAGGTGTTGACCTGTGGCGGCTGCGGGCGCAGTTTATTTCCATGAAACTCGAACAAGCCGCAAAACAGCTCGAAGCCATCGGCAACCCGACACGGCTCAAGCTCTATCGCACTCTGGTCAGAGCCGGCGAGGCAGGTCGGCCCGTGGGGTATTTGCAGGACAGCCTTGGCATCGCAGCCTCGACGCTGTCCCATCATTTGCATCGCCTTATTCTGACTGGTCTCGTGACGCAGGAGCGGCAGGCGACGACCCTCATCTGCCGGGCCAACTACCCTATCATGCGAGATCTGATCGGCTTCCTGGCTGACGAGTGCTGCGCTGACGCGGCTTGCGGTGCCGTCGAGGGCGAAGCGGCAGCATAGCGTCTTTTTTGTTTCGTATTTCGATGATCCCGGAAGGACGGAAAATGTCAATGAATGACCGTGACGTCCTCCCTGTAGCCGTCATCGGAGCCGGCCCGGTCGGCTTGGCGGCCGCCGTCCAGCTTATCCAAAGGGGACTCCCGGTGAAGGTCTATGAGGCCGGCGATGGCATCGCCACCAATCTCAGGGATTGGGGTCATGTCCGGGTGTTCACGCCTTGGCGCTACTGTGTTGATCGGACGGCGGTAAAGCTGCTTGAGCGCAGTGGCTGGACGATGCCCGATCCGGAAGCGTTCCCAACCGCTGATGGGCTGGTCGCGCACTACCTTGAACCGCTCGCGAGGCTCCCTGAACTCTCAACATCTATCGAGACCAATGCAAACGTAGTTGGCATCTCCCGCTGGGGCGCGGACAAGGTCTTGAGCAAGGATCGACAGGCGCGGCCCTTCATGTTGGTCGTGAAGACCGCCGAGGGGATCAAACGCGACGGCGCGCGTGCCGTCGTTGATGCGTCTGGGACGTGGCAGACGCCAAATCCGCTTGGTGGCGGTGGTGTCGCGGCGGAGGGCGAAGCCGAGTTCGCTGACAAGATCGCCTACGGCATCCCCGACATTCTCGGGCGCGACCGCAGCCTCTATGCAGGTCGCACAACCCTGGTGGCAGGGTCCGGCCTTTCGGCCGCCAACGCACTGCTGGAACTCGATAGACTGGCTGCTGATGAGCCGGGCACCACTTCTCTCTGGGTGACACGCAGTACCGATCTTGTGCGCATTTACGGCGGTGGAGACGCCGACCAACTTCCCGCTCGTGGCGAGTTGGGCTCTGATGCTCGCGAGTTGGTGGAAAGCGGCGGCACAACGATGGTGACCGGCTTCGCGACGCTAGCCATCCGCGGCTCAAACGGCCGCCTAACCGTCGAAGGTCAAACGCGGGACGGCTTACAAGTGCTGGGACCTGTTGACCGTATCATCGCCGCAACCGGCCAGCGGCCCGATCTCTCCCTCACGCGCGAACTTAGGCTGGACCTCGACCCATGGCTTGAGAGCGTCAAGGCGCTGGGGCCTCTGATCGACCCCAACGAACACTCCTGCGGCGATGTTCCCCCGCACGGCCATCGCGAACTGAGCCACCCCGAGCCCGACTTCTACACTGTCGGCGTCAAGAGCTACGGCCGCGCTCCGACCTTCTTGCTGATGACCGGATATGAACAGGTACGGTCGGTCGCGGCAGCTCTCGCTGGCGAGATGGCGGCTGCGGATGCGGTGCAACTGGTGCTACCCGAAACAGGCGTCTGCACGGTCCCTCCCTCGACCATACGCGCGGCGGGTGGCGGGTGTTGTGGTGACCCAGCTCCTTCCGAGGCAGACGCCTGTTGTGTCGCCGACGCTGAAGCGGAAGCCGCTGGCAAGAGCGGCTGCGGCTGCAACGCAGCAGCATGAACGAACCAAACCGCGATGGAGCACAGTCGGCGAACGATCATAACCGTCCTTGGGACTACCCAGATCATGGCCTGGGGGTCCACCTACTACCTGCCGGCGGTCATCGCACCCAAGATAGCCGCTGACACTGGCTGGCCACTGACTTGGGTCGTTGGCGGATTGTCGCTCGGCTTGCTCGTCGCCGGTTTGATCTCGCCTCGTGTCGGCTCTTCCATCGAGCGCCACGGCGGCCGGAACGTTCTTGCGTTCAGCGCCGGCTGCATCGGCGTCGGCCAGATCGGGCTCGCTGCCTCGCCGAACCTCGCCGCCTATATCGCAGCGTGGCTCATTGTTGGACTTGGGATGGGGGCGGGCTTGTACGATGCCGCCTTCGCGACCCTCGGCCGGCTCTACGGGCATAGCGCGCGCTCGGCTATCACAACCCTTTCGCTGTTCGGCGGCTTCGCCAGCACGTTCTGTTGGCCGGTCTCGGCCTTCCTGATGGGCGAGACGGGCTGGCGCGGCGCATGCCTCGTCTATGCTTCGGTCCAGTTGTTGTTCGCCCTGCCCCTCTATCTCGCAATGTTGCCGCGTGGGGTGCCGCTGCCGAGCGTCACAGACCGACCGGGAAAGGCGCAGGTTGGCACCGCCGTTCAGCCGGCCTCAGTTCCGATCATGGTCGTCCTAGCCGCCACGCTGACCTTGGCGGCGGTCATTTCGTCGACGATGTCAGTTCATCTGCTCACCATCTTGCAGGCCAGCGGCATGGCGCTCGCCGCTGCCGTTGGGCTCGGGGCACTGGTCGGCCCCGCCCAGGTGTCGGCGCGTGCCGTCGAGATGGTCATCGCCCGCTACCATCATCCCATCTGGACCAAGTTCGCGTCGGTGAGCTTCGTTGCCATCGGCATTGGCGCGCTCTGGGTCGGGGTTCCGGTGGTGCCCGTGGCGCTGGCATTCTACGGTGCAGGCATCGGCCTCGAAACAATAGCGAGAGGCACGCTGCCGCTCGCTCTGTTCGGTCCGTCGAGGTACGCGAGACTGATGGGACGTCTTGCTATGCCCAGCTTGATCGCCCAAGCGGCAGCGCCGTCTTTAGGAGCGTTGTTGTTGGAGCAAGTCGGCCCCCACGGCACCCTTGCAGTTCTCGCCGGTTTGGCGCTGCTGAACGTCGGGCTCGCTTGCAGCTTGGGCTGGCTGATCTTCCGTCGTCGAACGCTACAGGTGCAGATGCAATAATGCATAGTTATCGGCCGGGCTGTTACGAGTTTGGACCCCATGAGCCCTGCCGGCCGGCTGCCCTTTTTGGAACGGCTTTGACGACCGATAAGGCTCATCGACAGCGCGCCGGTAGCGGTAGGACGTGCTTCCCGTCTTTTTTGCTTCGCCTACGTTGAAGAATGCTTGTCTGACACTGTGCCCATTTCTGTTCCTCCCGTTGTACCTCGGAGGAATGACAACCCTTGAAGCTGCTGGATTGTTGATTTCAAATCAACCAAATGGTGCCCCTAGCCGGGGGGTACGAAGCGAAATATTTCAGGCGCTTACGAAAGAAGTGGGACAAATGGTGCGCCTCAAAGTCATTATGTTTTTCGCCCTGCTTGTCTCACCGGCAGCCGCCTCACCCCTCGCCCTTGACGGCGACACTGTGATCCTGGACGGGCAGCATATCCGGATCGCCAACATCGATACGCCAGAAATCCATGAATACCACTGCGATGCCGAGCTGCGGCTCGGCCTGGTGGCGAAGCGACGGATGGCGGAGCTCCTTTCGAGCGGGCCGATCGTCGTGCATGAGGGCGATCCGGGCAGTGGCCGGCAGATCGATCGCTATGGGCGGATGCTGGCCACGATCGAGGTCGACGGCAAGGATGTCGGCGAAATCATGATCGCGGAAGGGCTGGCGCGGCGTTGGAGCGGCAAGCGCCGGCCCTGGTGCAGGTAGCAGAGGGTTAATCCACTGCAATTTTCCACGGCTGCATTGAGTACTGGCCCGGACTCGCTAAGTTGCCCAACAATAGGGCAACAGCAAACGGGCGGGACTACCAATGGCCTATAGAAACAAGACGTACGTCATTTTCGATGGCGATGAAGACATGTGGGCCTACGGGTTTATGAAGGGCTGGAAGCAGAGTGAGCACATTGATTTTGACTTTTACGACGCTCACGACATTAACGGGATTCGGGACGGATCCGGCGAAGAGACCGTCAAAAGGCGGTTGAGAGAGCGCCTGGCGAACACCAAGCAGGCAATTGTTGTAATCGGAGAAAAGACCAAGAACTTATACCGCTATGTTCGGTGGGAAATTGAGACTTGCTTGAATAAGGGGATTCCGATAGTTGCAACAAACTTGAATGGCAGCCGCCGCATAGATGACCGCTGTCCACCGGTACTGCGAGACAAAGACGCTATTTTCGTCCCGTTTCGTGCCAGGATAATAAAGTACGCTCTCGACGACTTTGTTGACAATTTCGGAAACTATCAAGGCAAGGGCGATAACTGGCATTACGTGGACAAAGTTTACAGGGATCTCGGCCTTGAATAGCTACGACTTCCCTGCGCTATATTTGTCTGCCGACGCAGCGAGTGCGTCTGCCCAAAACAAGTATCTCGGACTTATCTTGGCACAGTATTCATTATTGGTGCTCGCTGCCGTTTGTTCCCTATGGTTCTCTCAGTCCTCTGACGTTTACGTTGCCTATGCGATAATCGTTTTGGCTTCTACTGCTCTCCTGATATATACATCCGTTCTAAAACCGGAAAAGGATTGGTATGCCTGCAGAGCTTTGGCAGAGTCAATAAAAACCTCTACTTGGCGATACATGATGCGGGCAGAGCCATTCGATGCAAGCCACACCGTGTCCGAGGTAAAAAAGAAATTCGCCGATTTTCTGAAGCAGATCCTTTCGGCGAATGCCCATATCCAAGAGCCAATCAGTAAACGGCCGCGCACAGGAGAACAAATTACGAAGGCGATGGACAAGGCGCGCAGTTTATCGCTTGACGATAGAATTGACATGTACAGAAAGTGGCGAGTAGATAACCAAAGAAGTTGGTACGCCAGCCGAACAAAATCGAATAGGAGCAGCTTTCAATTTTGGGTGACAGTTTGCGTGCTCGCCCAAGGACTCGCAATTATATTGGCACTATTACGCATCAAACATGATGGAGCTCTCAACGTGTGGCCGACCGAGCCTCTGCTGGTGTTTGCTTCCTCCGTCATTGGCTGGATACAAATTAAGAAATTCAATGAATTAGCGACGGCTTATAGTCTCACGTCCCACGAAATTGGGATCGCGTTGGCGAGGCTCGATGACGTCAGATCCGAGAAAGATTTTTCCGACTTCGTGAATGATACAGAGCGGGCTTTTTCTCGCGAGCACACGCAGTGGGTAGCTCGCTTAACTGAATGAGACATCAAACCTGATGGCCCTGCCCTGCTCTGCCGCGTAGCTGGCAATCAGCGATTGCAAATCGAATACCGGTTCCTCATTTCCTACCGCGCGCAGTGCGGCGATGCCGGCGGCGATCGAAACGGGGCCGGGGTTTTTGGCGAGCAGTTCCGTCAGCACCTCGTCCACTTGTCTCATGCAGGATCCTCCTTCCATACCGGCACGCGGTTGATCTTTATTGCCACCAGGCGGCGGATGCGTAGGCCGACGGCTTCGCGGCCGGTTGGCACGAAGGCTTCGACATCGAGCCGCCCGTGGTCGCGCCCGCCGGCTTCGCATGTCATCCGGTCGGCGAGTGAATCGACGTCGACATCGCCGAATATCTGGATCAGGTCCGCAGGCTGGTAGTTGTGCAGGCGCTTGCAATAGCGGCAGCGCACGCGGACCAGGCGCAAACTGTCGATCAGATTGGACAGCGGGTAGTCGCGATATTTCGGGCTGTAGGGCTCGGGCATGGCCATAAATGAGGAACATATTCCTGCTCGGTCAAGGCCCTCTTGACTCTTTTGTTCTCATTTCGTTCACTGTTGGCAAAACGGTGACATTCCATGAAACCCTTGCGAGCAACCGAAGCCGAGCAGCCCGAAATCTTCGCCACCATAAGGCGCGAACTGCCCGCAATCCATCGTGCCTCTCAGAAGATGATCAAGCAATTGCGCGGTTTGTCCGACATCGGTCAAAAGAAGGCAATTGCGGAGATGATGACGGTTTGGGTGATGGCCGTCTACCCGGAAAGCCTGGACTTGCAGCTATCCCTTGCCGAGGCCATCCGCGACCAGGCCGAAATCGATCTGCGGGAAGCCTATCGGGTGAAAGGGCAGCAAAACCCGCACTGATGGTCAGGCGCAGCCGCAGCATCCCTCCGCCAACGGTCATCGATCGCGAGATGCCGCACCAGGTCGCTTTGCCTGACGACATCTGCACAGCGCACAATTTTACCCTGATCCAGCGATTCCTCGACCAACGCGGGGTGACCTGCCGGACCCGGTCCGTGATAGCGATCTGGGAGGATGGCGTGCAGGAAGAGTGGCGGCTGCATTGCTTCTCCGACGCCGCGGCCGCAGCGGCCTTTCTTGACCACTTCGGCGGGATCAGGTTCGATCCGAAGCGCGACAGGGAGAACGGGCGCGCGCGCGGCGTGTGGCGCCGCCCGGGTGCTTTCACGCGAATTCTAGAGATCGGGCCGCTCAGCGTGCCAGAGGCACTTCGCAACTGAACTCAAGCGGAACGGAATACCGGCCCTCCCTTCGGCCCCGACGGAGGAAAGCCGAACGTCATTGAAGCGAGTTCGACTGCATCGCCGGCTACTCGCATGATCGGCGCCGGATCGTTGATGCGATCGTCGTCGGCTTGAGGAAGATCGAGCTCGGTTTGGTGCGTCGGAATCTTAAGAGCCAGCGACTCCATCATCCGGCAATATTCTGCCCAGGCGATATGCTGCTCATAATCATTGCACATGGAAGATTCATCCGATTGCGAAGCGTGTCTTCGAAAGCGTATTCCTTGCTCTTGGCGATCTCCAGCGAGGTCGCCACAAACGTACTCTGATATATGGCTCTCCTGACAAGTTCCAGAACGAAAACAGAACAAAAACCTTGTGGGAAACCCTTGCCTTTGCGGGCAGACTGAATCGGTAATCAGTATATTGGAAATTGCTGGATGGGGTTTGCGGTGTCCCCTAACAAGTGACACAAGCCGCAAACCCCGCGTTCCAGATGGCTCCCCAAGAGGGTGGTCGTTAGCAGCGACCACCCTTTTCGGTGTAACCACTTTGGTTACATGTTGCGCTTTTCGCAACTCACAAATCAACCGTTACGTATGTTGTCCACCGCTGGGTGAACGAAAATTAGCGGTCGCTTGACTAACCGGCTAGCCGCGCCAGACTCATGAGATGGCGAAGGACAGCATCAAAGTCGGCGACATGGTTGCGATCACAGCAATGATCCGCAAGCGCGTCACAGAGGACCGGGTTAGCGTACTGATCCCTTCCTATCACCAGCCGCATTCGATCGTGGACACCACCCCGGGCATCAGCAGCGGTCAGAAGATCGAGCTGACCGGCGAAGTCCTGCGGGTCGATGATGACACTGTAACGGTCGGCGGCAACGATCTCGGGATTACGGTCAAGCGCAGTGCTGCGCGGCTGGTTACTAGCCATGTGGCACCGAAACGGTCAAAGGCTACCTAATTCGGACGCCCGATCATCGCAGGGCCGACAGCTTGGGCATTCTTGCTGTCGCTCCTAACTAGCATCTATGTGCAGTACAGTGCACATAATCGAGCCTCTCAACCTTCTCCAGCTATTTTGCCGAGATCGGTGAGCATCAATTCTGCTATTCTCCGTTTTCGCACGTCTGAGTTGTTTAGGTAGGTCGTGCGGTGCTGCACTCTCGACTGCTCTGCGCGACGACCTTTGCGAGAAGATGAATGCCGTTGCGCCGAAGCCCGGCAAGCGCGGGCCCTACAAAAAGAAAGTTGCCTTAGTTGATGGGAATTATCCCCTTGAGATACGTATAGGAATTTTGTCCTTATAAGCGATTATTAGGGCTTGAAAATGCCGGGTTTGGCTCATAAATAGGGCGCTTCCACAGTCACAAATTTACCCCGCCTTCATGGCTTTGAAGGAACCTATTGAAGCCCTAGGCGTTTATGGGGTATACAAAGTTCGGCTGATGACGAGTGAAAAACAGCCGACCCACCCGAAAGGGTCCTGCGGCGTGCAGGGGTAACGGGAAGCTCGTACGGTTCCCGAAAGGTTGAACCAAGGGATAGCTCCTTCGGGGGCTATTTCCTTATGGGCGCCTAATTTGTTCCCCTTTGGCGGTCTTGGCGACAAGCGTTGCAAAGCCAATTGAGGGCAGTCTTGTCGGCAGATTTGGTTTCTCGTAAGCGCTAACGACACTCATAACCGCATCGATGCCGCGAGTGGTTGCGCGTTGCATCGTAAAGAACGCCACATAGGGACCTTGGCATTCTGGGACGTTGCGGAACACCAAATATGCATGTTGTTGACTGAAATGCGCCTTAGCGGACCCGGTAATCATCGCCGGGAGATTGAGCGACAGGCGGTGGCGATCAACGCAAAAACACCTCAGGTCAGTTCCATCCACAACGCGGAAATCCGAAGTGTCAGTCTCCCTCCACTCGCGTGCGAACGTGTGAAGGCCGAATGTCACCCGAACCCGGTAGGTTGGTGCGCCTTGCGCCTGCGGCGTCACGTCGAACGTGAAGGGATGCAGGTGTCTCAGATCATATGACACACCTTGAATTGTCCGGTTAGGCCAGTTCATTCGGTGGAGTTCTCCGGCTCAGAGAACATGTCCGCCTTGGGAGTAGTAGTGGGGATGTCAAACGGCGCATTGTGCGGCGCCATGTGATCTTCCTTCGCACGGTATCCGGCTGGTTCGAAATTCTGATCGATGGGCCAATAGCCGTATCCTGGCAGGTTTACAAACCTGTCACGAAGCCTCCACATGATCGTGCCGATGGCTCTAGCCTTGTCCACGCCAGCGACAGGAATTCCTTTCAGTTCCAGCGCTTCTACAATGTCGGTTCTGGTCATCGGATATTTGCGGTCGTACATGAATTGCATGACCTGCTTCGCCATTTTGTGCTTTGACAGGTTGCGGGTCGGTGCAGGCGCAGTCTTCGCTTCCAAGACAGTCATGGTGCCGTCCGGAGACGTGGCTACGATGTCCTGTTCCGGCACCGTTCCACCGCTAAATTTTTGGTGGAGCCTCAGGAAAAGGTCAATTTCTTCTAGCTCTTTGCGGATTTCCTCGCGCCGCCGCTGTGCCCGTTCAAATGCGTCCATGGTGCCAATCTCCGTTTGGCAACCATGTAGCACTACAATTCACAGCTTTCAATAGGAACCCGCCGAGGAATCAGTTTGACACCTCCTGCAACCTGCACTACAAGGCATGTTGCCGATCAGCGGTGCTGAAACGGCAAAGCGCCCGAACCCTGAGGGGAACGAGCGCTTTTGGTTAGTCATCCCGTGGTGCGGGCACACCCGGAAGTGTTGGTTCCGGGAAGGAGGTCAGGACCGTGCTTAAACCGTACGGTCTGGGGAAAGACTGGTTGCCGCCAGTCCGGTACCCCTTGCTCTTGTTAAGAGCCTAACCTGGGCGGGTGGCGTTGCCACCCGCCTTTCTGTATAGTGGGCTTCGGCCAAAATGTCCACTGATACAGGTGCTGTACCCTAGTTGATTGATACCCGGCCGATCACCAACGACCTTATCCTTCGCGTTCTGCATATTGTTCTCATCGAAATTCGTGCGACTGACAATCTGGATAAAGCCCGGATGCTTGCTGACGCATGTCACAATGCACCGAGCATGATTGGAGCCGGTCGAGACCCGCGAGATACTTGGGCAAGCGTTCTTTCGACCGCTCGCCGACTTGAGATTGAGCCTTACGTCACTACGATCTTAGACCGCGTCAGAGCGCAGCAAATTTCAAACTGAGACACTACCTACATCCTGTAGTAGGTGACGCGCTCCTGGTCGTTCTTGGCGACTGCCATTTCATCGCCTCCAGGCTCGTTTCAGGGAGGCGTGACGCAGCTTCTCCTCGCCTTTCAGAGTTTCGACCTCGCCGACCAGGCCAGGCCTCAACCACTCGGCCTTTTCCTTCTTCAGCTCCTTGGGAGGTGGCGCGCCGGTCAGGCGCTGCACCTGGTCCCATAGTTTCTGCCGCTGGTCGAGCTTGAAGTTGACGATGGCCGCGCCGACATAGCGACCATTGTCCGCCATCAGCACACGCACGGCCTGTCCCGGGTCGCGCTGGACGCCGATGATCTCCAGCGTCTTTGTCTGGAAGCATTTCACCTTATGCCAGTCTATGGTTGGTCCGCTGCGATAGCGACTCCCTATCCGCTTGGAAACCATTCCCTCCACACCGGCCATGTCGACCAGGTGGAGCACCGCGTCGCCGGTGCCCGGCATGGCTTCGCTGAACTGAATGCGATTGCCGGCGGGGATCAGGCCTTGCAGGATATCGCGCCGCCGCTCCACGGGCTCGTCGCGAAGGTCCTCGCCGTTCAGATAGATAAGATCGAAAGCGACCAGATAGATATCCCTGGCCCTGCCCGTGCCGATAGCTTTCTGAAGCGCGTTGAAGTCGGCGAGGCCGGCGGCATTGATCTTGATGGTCTCGCCTTCAAGAATGAAGTTGTTAGCTCCGATCGCGGTTGCCTCGGCCGCCAGCTCCGCAAAAACGCCGGTCCAGTCATAGCCCCTTTTGGTGAAAAGCCGAATGCCGCCGCCGTCCTTGATGATCTGCGTTCGATAGCCGTCCTGCTTGACCTCATGAATCCACTCGTCGCCCTTGGGAGGATTCCGGAACAGCCTGGGCACCATTGGCGGAATGAAGGATAACCGATCCGCGCCGGCAGGCTTACGCATTGGAACTCCACGCATTTACTCGAATTCGATTCAATAGCGCAGGGTCGCCTCAGTTCCATTAGATACAGCTAATGGGAACATTCCTTCGCTGCCGCTGTTCACAAAGGACAGGCCGGGAGATGCGACGATGGCAGACGACAAGAGCAAACGGGATTCCCGAGACCGGGACCGAGTTTCAGCCGACGAGGATTACGAAGTGCGTCACTTCGCCAACAAGGTTGGCCTCACGGTGCAACAGGTACGAGAGCTGATTAAGCAGCATGGCAATGACCGAAAGACGCTTGAAAGTGAAGCCCACAAGCTCCGGGGCAACTGACGCTGAATCGGAGATCTTTGAAGACCTTCTCGCACTACCTTGGGTTACGACCTCCGCAGAGCCGATCCATCAGGCCGAGGCGCTGGCCAAGCCATCATTGCGACGGTGGAGAAGCTCACCGGATGACAAAACTCTCTGAACTCGGGCCGCAGCACGCGGTCACCGTACATATTCCGCCCGACGCCAGGAACGATTCAGATTTCTATCGTTGCGAGACCTGCGGCCAAATCGTCGATCTCAAAGACATGCGACAGGTCATGTGGCACCAGCTGCAGGGGGATCACGAGCCGCTTGAACTAGACAGCTAGTCCGGAATGCGGCGATAGCGGAAGTGATTGCGAATATGGTCGTTGAAAAAGCGGCCTTTGACAAATGCCGACCGAAACGCGGTGTAAGTCTCCGGAGGCACCCCCTCGAAATCGTAGCGCTTGCCATTGGCCACGAACCAGACGGAGAGAACTCGGTTCACCGGATCGTATTCGGTTTTCCTGATCGAGGTGGATGGCATGGCGCACCCGCTGGTCTGCAAAACGCAAACGATCGGACCGCGGCTTTTGTTTCACGAACCCGAACCTATAACGCCCCTATGAAGGCGATTGCGATTTACGATTCGAAGGCCGGCACATTCACGCTGGAGAAGGGCATCTGGCGAGGAACGTTCCCGATTGCTGACTTGCCGAAGTGGCTGAAGTTCTATCGCCAGCAGCAGGAACGATATCCGGCTCACGCTGCCCAATACGCTCCCGACGTGGAAGCGCTCGAAGCGTTCGCGGCCGAGCTGCGCGCACGGCAATAGGCTCAGAAGAGAGGTCCGCGGGCATTGGCTGACGCGACATTAACGGACTAGTGGTGAAAACGCTTGGCGCCCGCCGGCAGATGGCCGGTTTCGAGTGGTTCCCGGCCGTACGTCTCGTCGGCTGGAGCGACCAACGCGTGCCAACACTAGTGCACCAGATTGTTGCACCGGAAAAGTCCGAACGATAGCGCAACGCCCGGTTTGACCTTCATATAAGTGTGGCCAAAAGAGAACCGACGCAAACAAGTGACGCTGCCACGACCCCTATTGCACGGATGGGGTGCTCCTCGATCGGAAAGAACCAATTAGCGAACCGACGGAGCGGCTCTAGAAGCTTTAGAATTGTCCCCGATAAGAGAATAATCAGCATCCATGCCGACGTTACAAGTGTCGACAATTGCAAAATTGCGATCAAGGGCAGGAATTGCGGATCGTGATTAAATAGACCGATCATATCGGTTACTCTTGGCAGGAACACTTGATACTCATCATATATAAAAGTTGTGAAAACCATGTCACGCATGCCAGGCTCATCGATGAAGGTCTCCGCTAGGTCGAACGCCGTCATCATAACAAGCGATATGAAGATTGATGAAAGTATGTCAAGTATTAGCAAAATGAAAGTCACGCTTCGGTATTTGCCAACCAAGAAAAGCAAGCGTCTCGTCTTCCAAAGCGCAACGTAATCCGCAAAAAACCCAGCAGCCACAATCGCAATTGTACCCTTAACATAGTACGTCTGCCACAGTTCTTCTGGCCATACCTTGGCTGCAATACAGAATTGAAGGCTAAGCGAAAGTGTAAATATTAGTGTCGCATAGAGCGACCGTCGAATGCACTTCCAACTCAAATGTCGTTCTCCGAACGTCAAGCAGAACAATCTCTCAATCGCTGCACTTGGGCGAAAGGCACGAGACCAAGATGGGTCTTTAATTATACACGCGACATCTCGAAGAGCGCCTCTGCTCGCTTCTTTTTCCGCCACAGTGGACGCATGATAGAGCGCGGCGGCAGCAAGAGCCCCGCCAACTGGCATCCCAAGCACCGAAGACAAGTCACCAAACCATGCCATGCATGATATCCAACCAGGTAGACGGCCCGCTACACAGAAAAGGCGTCCCGCTTGGGATGTACCGCCCAACTCGGGCCTTGGTTAGACCCAGTTAGAGCACCGCCGGATCTCACGGCCTGCAAGCAATGAATGCAACAGCGGTGGCGATGTCAACCGAGTTTTGCCTGAGTCAATCCAACCTCCGGTTCGGGTCACGGTTTGACGGAGGCCCTTCCCAAATGGACGGTGCAACAGTGTCCCATGTGATCGAATTGCATTGCGCGTGCCGCTACGCAGCCTATGAGGCACTGACCTATTCGTGGACTGCGGTCAGGTAGAGAATTGCTCGCCCCCAGCTACCTTAACTCAATCTATTCGTGGCGGGCGCCTCGCGCTCGTGAAGGGCGAGGACCCAAAAGTCACGACATGGTCAACGACATTGTGGCTCGGCGCCGAACATGAGGCGGAGGCGCTTGCTATTAATCCCACGGTCGAGAAGCTAAGTCGATCGCCAACTAAAGATCAATCAATGTTTTCAATGCCGATCATAGTTTTAGACTCATCTAAAAAACCCGCTGCAAAATCCGAATTTCGTGCTATATTATCAGCCGATAATGCTGCGCCCTACCGGAGCGCGGGCACTCGTGAGCCATGGGAGGGGAGAATGCCCATACAGCGCGAAATATCTCCGGATCTGCAGGCCCCGGAAGTATGCGAGTTCCTACGATCTGGTGGCCCTAATTATAGCCAAGAGAGTGCAGCGACTTCTGAATGGAGTGCAGAAGGGTACGACTTTGTAACGGGCGGGAAGCGATTGCTGGCTGAACAAAAGCAAGCAATGCGAACGTACATATCTCGGCAGGTCGAGGTATACACCCGAGCAAAACGTCTACTGTTGTCGTCAACAATCACCGACGCGGTCGATCACAACATAAGCCTGAAAATATATGCGCTGTTATTTGCAAAGAAGGGTCTCGATCCCAAGCTAGTCGCGGAGATGAAAAGTGTATTCCAGAAGACCGACTTTTCGGATCCTGCTTTGATAGCAACTGCCGAGACATATATAATCAATTTCGGAGCAAAAATCGACGATTATCAGATAATACCAATTTTCGAACTAGACAGACTCTCGTCCGCAGAAGACCTCGGAATCAACCTAAAAGCTTTTGTTGACCAAATGAAAGGCTATAAGGACGAGCGGGGAAACGCTATATACACTATAAAAGTATTGGATACTGTCAAGTACGAGTGCGACGCTCCTACCAATGCCCACGACGACGCTGACACCATTGAGGCGCCGGTCGATGATCCTGGGAAGGCGATCGGAGATTATGAACAAGGCCAAGACCACCCGTGTGACGGATTGGTACTTACGCTGCATAGGATCGGAACAGCCTTCCAATATTACGAGTGGAAGACCGTGATGGAGGTGCGCGAAATAAGAGTTGGGAAGTGTCGAATTATGAAGACAAAGATCCCCATCACATATTCTCGTATAACTAAACAGGCGCTCTGGTGCTATACGATGACAGAAGATCAACTCAAAAGAAATTTGGAGAAGGCAATCATTAGCTGCCTAATATCAGCTGCGGAGGAAACCGGCGCACTCGCCCTGGTAACGGGGGGCCTTGGACTCGAAGCGGCTGCGACGGCGTTTGCCAACGCGTGCCAAGAGTGCTTGGAATCAAAGGTTTCAGACACCGTTAAGTGCCTCTTCAGCAAACTAAAACTCGTCGCCGAGACGAGCGATTGGAAGGAAAAGGTATTTTGACGCAGCGGGACCCTCCGCAATTCGTTTAGCCTGCCCGGCTGCCGATCGCTCACGGATTCTTCGCCTTGCGCTCCTCGACGACGCCCTGCAGGGTAGCCGTCAGCGCGGCGACGGCGTTCGACAGGCCGACGATGCTGTCCTGCACGCGGTCGAGCCTGGTGAGCGTGGCATTCTGGAATTTCTCGCTCGACGCCGCGTCCTGCACCTGCTTGGTTTCGACGGCGATCAGCCGGTCCGACACCTTTGTCGCCTTCGAGGACGCTTCGGAAGCGGATTGCTGCGCCTCGACGATCTGCCCCTGCACAGCGTCGAGGCGTGTGTCCTGCCACTGGGAATAGAGCCAGAACAGAAGGCCGATAGTCGGCAGAGCCAAGGCCATGGAAACCCTGGCGATCGCCAGGAGAAGCACGTTTTCAGCTATCTTCTGCGATGCATTCGGCATCTCGCTGACCTCGTCCACTTATGTCGCCCCTTCCCTGCACTGCTATTTTGCCAGCGCCTTGACGCTGCGGTTGAGCGCGGACTTATCGCGCCGGCACTCGCCGAAATTCTTGCGGTCGATCGCCCAGAGCTTGTTGGTTTCCTTAGGAGGAAGATCGCGGTCAGGCACGTCGACAAGCTCGGCGCATTCCTGCAGCAGGCTCTGGCTGATCCGCGCCTTAGGCACGATCTCATCGGCCGATGGCATTGAGCTGCTTTGACACGCTGCGAGGAGTGGCAATGCAAGGAGCAGAGCGCGGCGCGCCGGTTGGCGGATCATTGGGGTTGGTCCTTTGCAGTGTTTCGAGATCGTCCTCGAGGATGGCGATGCGCTTGTCGTCGTCGGACGACTTGATGCGCGCCTTAAGCGCCTCGGCCTCGATCGCATCGAGTTCGCGCTGCTTGGCGGCTTCCGCCGCGGCCTTCACGCGCGCGGCGAGACGCTCCTTCTCCTGCCAATCGGCACGCTCGGCCGCTTGCCCGGCGGCGTATTGCCGATCGACGCGACCGTCGACCAGGTAGGACAAGGCCGGACCGGCAAAGGGAATGTGGCGGAGCGGGCCGATCGGTATGCCCTCGTAAAAGAGGACGATGCCGCCGGCGACGACGATCGGCAGGCCGAAGCGCGAGGCGGCGAAGGCGAGGAACGGCCCGATATAGGGGATTTCGGCGAGGGCGATCATGCAAACCACCACCAGGCGATGAAGAAGGCGATGATGACGAGCGCCGCGCAGCCGGCGATGCGCAGCACCCAGTCGATGATCGGCGCGAGCACGTTGACCAGACCTTCCATCACTGGTCTCCCGGATCAGGCATGGGCGGCATCGGCGCATCGGTCGGCTGCGAGCCCGTCCGCTGATAGCTTTCAACCACGCCGCCGGCGGGCGGGAGCAATTGGCTCCTGTCATCCCATACGGCGCCGAAAACGTAAGAGCCGATGACGGATGCCATCAGAAGCAGGCAGCCGTTCACCGTGGTCTCAGACAGGCTGTTCGGGCGGCCGAAGACGGCCAGGTAGGTCACTATGCCGCCACACCAGAGCAGCACGGCGATGATGATGCGACGCCGGATCGTCCATGACGAGCGGACAACGTTGCGGTCATGGTGCGCCATGTCACTGCCGCGCCAAGGCAAGCGCCTGGCGGCGCACCGCGCCGACGCGGGCGTCCCAGCCGCGGCCAAAGGTCGGCCAGGTCGGCAGGCGCTCCAGGAAGGCCAGACGAGCGTCGCAGAGGCGGTCGATGATCGCCTCCTTCGAGGCGGCGTTCACCGCGGCCAGGGTCGCGGGACCGATACGGCCATCCTGAACCGCGCCGACGGCCGCCTGCAGATATTTCGCAGCTCGGCCCGGGCCGCTGTTCACGGCGAAGTCGAAGGCGGCATAGTCGACGCCGTCCGGCAGTTCTGCGCCGACGACGGCATCCCAATAGAAGCGGCGATAGACGGTGCCGAGCTGCGCATCCGAGATGGCGCGCAAATCGGCCTTGGTGGCGTTCGGCTTCACATAGCGACGGAAGTTCGCCAGGGTGACGCCCTTCATCGTGGCGCCGCCAGGATCGGCAGGATTGTCGGACCAGCCGCCCTCATTCGCGAGGACAAGCGAAAGCGCACGCGCAAAGTTGCGGTCCATGAGAGGTTCCTTTCGGGTGAAGAGAAGTGCGATGGCCTAACGGCTGTCAGCCCCGGCCGAGCCCTGCGGGTTGCCGAGCGCGATCTGCGTGGTGTAGCCGCTGCCGCGGTCGAGTGTGTCGGTGATCGAAGCGATGGTGTAGCTGCCGTCGACGCCGGGCCGCAGCTCAATGATCACCGTGCCTTCCGGCTCGGCGGTCGGCTCGCCTTCGATGGTGACCGAGCCGGAGCCCTTGCTGCGAGCGCCGTCGACGCGGTCGGAATCGGCGCGGGTCTTGGCCGCCGTCTCGTCCGGCTCCATGAAGCGTAGCACGTCCTCCGGCTCGACATCGTCGCCGGTCTCGACCTCTTCGATGACCTGTCTGGCGCGTCTGAGGTCGTACCAGCGGCCCTTCTTCTTCTTGAAGCGCGGCCGGTCGGTCACCGGCGTCAGGCCGCTCGCGGAAATCACCATGCCGCGGGTGATACGAACCGTCGGCAGCGGCTGGCCCGTTGCGGAAACGCCGGCATTGCGCGGCACGAAGCCGGCCTGCTGGCCTTTGATGGCGAAGGTCGCGCCATGCTCGCGCGCCAGCCGGTCGGCCAAAGCGAGGAAGCTCTCATTGTCCTGCGCCTCGTATTCCAGCTCGCGGCTGGCGAGAGACGGATGCACCTTGATCGAGAGGCCTGCATCTTGCGCCGCGTCCTGCAGCACCTGGCCGAGCGTCTTCTTTTCCCAGTGCCGGTCAGCCGGTTGCTTGACCTTGCCCTTCAGGCTTGCCGAGCGCGCGGTGATGGACAGGACGCTGCCGGATCCCCTGTCTAGCGACCAGTCGCAGGTGTCGACCTCGCCCTCGAAGGTCCGGATCGCGCCGCCCTGCCAGCCGAGCTCAATTGACACCGGCGTGCCAGTCTTCGGAAACCGCACCGTCGCGTCCTTGTCGTCGAGCGTGAAAGAGGCCGATTGCGTCGCCTCGGTGCTCGACTTGGTAATGGTCAGCGAGATCAGCAGCGGCACGAAGCGGGAGGTGACGTCCTGCCCACCGACGACGACCCGGAAATGCCCCTTCCTCATGCGAACAGATCAACCACCGGCCTGGCCGCGGCGCCCTCCGCCTGCATTTCAGCCGGCGTCATCACGGTGACGACGCGGCCGACAGGCAGGAATGGCCTGGCGCTAGAGAGGTCCTGGTTGAGGGCATAGGTCTGGGCGACCATACCCGCAAAGACCTTGCGGTAGTGACGGGCGAGCAACGCGGACAGCGTCGTGCCTTCCGTCTTGACGGTTACAGTCTCGGTCATGGATCGGACCTTCAGGCGATGAGAGAGAACAGCGAGGCGAAGAAATCAGCTGGCGCCGGAGCGGCCGACTTCTGCAGCTTGACGGTGATATCGACGACCTGGCCGACACCGTCGCGGTCGAGGAAAGTGTGTTCGTCGTTCACCGACTGAACAACATAGAAACCGAAGATACTGCCATCGCCGCGGGTGACGAGCTGCGGCGTGCCGGCAGATTGAGCGCCGCGCAAGATGTTGAGCGTACCCAGCCCGCCGAGCTTGGTCGGGAGCAGGCGTCCGGAGACCGTAAGGGTTTCCGATCCGACACCGACATCTTCGAGCGGCGGCATCGCGCCAACCACCGGCTTCTCGGCATAGTCGTGGGTGGTCTCGCGCGCATGCGTATCGATGTTGAAGGAGAGGTCGCACTCAACCAGGCCGATTTTCATGAGCATCAGCGCGGCCCTCCGAAATCGATCGCCTGCCCGCGCGTATCGGCCTGCACCTGCTGGCCGGTCGTTTTGCCGCCGAGCGAGCCGACAGGACGCATCAGGTCGGCCTTGGCGGAAGAGAGGAAGCCGCTGACGCCGGCGATGAAGGCCGCCGCGGCGCTCTTGCCGAACGATGATCCGGCCCCGGCGACGCCGGACGTGAAGGTTTGCGCCGCGTTCTGGCCCGCCTGCGTGCCGCCTTCGGCGATCTTGGAGCCGGCATCGGCGCCGCCTGACTGCAGCCGGCGTTCGAATTCGTCGGCATCGAAACCGGCGACGTTCGGGCCGATGCCGGGATTGCCCGGCCCGGGCGGCACATAGGCCTGACCGCCACGGGCCGGGGCGTGCCGCCCCTGGGCATAGACCTGATATTGCCGTTCGGCGGGCGTCATTTCCGCCCAGCTCTTCGGCCGCGGCGTCGGAACCGGGATGCTGGAAGCCGGCATGCCCGCATTTGGCTCGCGCGTCTGGCGGTCCTCGAGGATCTTCGCCTGCAGCGCGTCGAAGACGCTATTGATCTCGCCGCGGCCGAGCTGCGTCAGCGCGTCACGAAAAGCCTTCTCGGCCGACGCGCCGGTGAAGCGGTCGAACATGCCGAGTTCGGGATGCTGCCGATGATAGCGCTCCTTGAATTCAGCGGCATAGGACAGCGGATCGCGGCCGCTGCCGCGCAAGGCCTCGTAGCCTTTGTCGAGCGCCATCATGTCGGACAGCCGGCTGTTCATCTTCTCCAGTGCCGGATTAAGCGCCCTGCCGGACAGGTCGCCGAGCGCGGTCGCCGTCTTCTGGATGTTGTTGATCAACTGCTGCCAGTTGCCTTCGGAATCGCCGGTGATCTGGGCAAAGTCCTTCGCCACTGTGCCGGAGGCATTGTGTAGCGCCTCAAGGTGTTCTTTGAGCTCCGGCAACTGCGTCAGCAGGGCACGCATGCCCTGCTGCATCTGGATGTCGGTAAAGATCAGCGGCAGCTTCGACAGGTCGCCCTTCAGGGCTTTCTGCGTCGCTTCGACCAGCGTCATAATGACGTTGCCGCCCTCCTTCCGTGTCTGGTCCATCTCGCGGCGGATATCGATGTGATACTTCTTGAAGTTCTTGGCGACCTCGTTGCCGTAAGCCTTCTGCAGGATGTTCGAAAAGTTGGTCGCGGCCTCGGAAGACGATCCGGTCTGGTTGCGTACGATCTCCAGCATGGCTGCAAGCTGCTTCAGGCCTTCCGTGCCTTTGTAGCCGAGCGCGGCGAAAGCAGGCGTGATTGCCGGCAGTTCCGCGGCCATGTCCTTCAGCTCGAACTTGCCGGCCTTGCCCTCGAAGGCGAGGATGTCGAAAGCCTCCTGCATCTTGTCGGCGGTGATGCCCAGCGAGTTGGCCAGCGCGTCGGCCGTCAGCGCGATATCCGACATCTCTGCGCCCGAGGCCTGGGCGGTGCGGGCGACGGTCGGCAGGAACGCAAGCCCCTCCTCGAGAGATCGGCCTGAAGCGATCAGCGTCTCGAGCCCCTGCACCACATTGTCGAACGGCAGCTTGGACTTGTCGGCAAGCTCCTGCAGCACAGCGATGGTCGGCTTGATCGCGGTCACCGGCTTGTCGGCATTAATGATGATGCGGCCGATCGCGCGCTCGAGCTGCGCGTAGTCGCGCGCAGTGCGGATGGCGACATAGCCGGCGGCAGCCGTCGCGACGCCGGCGACTTTGCCGAAGGTCGCCCATTGCGCGATGCGCTTCTGCCGCTCGGCGTCCTGCGCCGCCAACAGCCGATCCTCGGCGACCTGCGTGCGCGTCAGGCGCGTGTTGTTGCGCGCGAGGTAAACGTCGCGCTCGGCACGCCGCAGCGCGGTCAGGCTGGTCCGCGCCTTCGCCGCCGGGCCCGAAACGCGATCGAGCAGGCTGACGATCAGCTCCGCCGACATTCTGGCCATCAGGCATCATCCTTTGCGGCGGCGAAGACGAATTCCGGCACGACCTGGTGGAATATCTCCATCAAGGCTTCCGCGTCATCCCAGGCGAGCTTCTTCAGCACGGCGGGCGGGACTTCACAGAGCCGCGCCAGCAGCTCGCGATTGCTGATCTCGGCATTAGACCAGTCGTCAATATCCTCGAGCATGACGGGCCGCACCCTGATCCGCGCGATCTTCTCGCCGCCGCGCCTGACGGTGCGCCGCAGGGTCAGATAGCGGTAATCAGCGTCCGTGAGCTCAAGGGAGACTTCCTCCTCGTCGACTGCGGCTTCCGCCAGAGGCTCGCCGGCCGGGACGGGCGCCTCGTCCGCGCCCGTCATGAAGTCCTCTATCGCGTTCTTGGGCGGCATCATTCAATGCCCAGCAGGACGCGGGCCTTGGCCAGCTCGTCGACGCCGAACTGCCGGCGCCGGGTCGTGAAGTAGTCCCAGTAGAACCACTCCTTGTTGTCGACCGAGAGTTCGTAGTGGGTGACCTCGCCGATCTGGTGGTCGTGGCCGAAGGCCGACGAGCGATCGAAGGCATCCGGCGCGATGCGGCTGACGATGCCGCGAATGATGGTCTTCGCCTGAAAAGCGTCGCCGGTCTGCTTGTTCTTCAAGACGCCGTAGCCGGTGAAGTTCAGCGGCTGGTTGGTGCCGACGCCCATGGCGCGGTAGCTCGACTCGGCAAAGCCGGCGAGCTTGAAGGTCGGCTGGAGCGCCTTGATAGCGTTCATGCCCCATTCCACCTCGCCGGGCGCCCCACCGCCGAGATGGTTGACAGTCACCTGCTCCAGCGTCGGCAAGCCGAGCGACTGCAGCTTGATGTGGTTCGAATCTTCCGGGTTCTGGTCGCCGACGAAGAGGTTGACCTGTTCGAGCAGCAGCAGTTTTTCGGCCATGGCTGGCGTTCCTTTTCAGGCGGGAGTTGGGATGAAGGGCGAGCCGGCGCGCGACGCGCCGACGCGATCAGGAAATGAGGTTCTGGCGCGCAATCAGCTCGTCGATCGTCGCCTGCAGCGCGGGCGCGTAAGGCCGGCTGGTCATGGTCAGGCGGCGGAACACCGGCGCTTCCTCGAATTGCGCGTCGATATAGATGTGACCGGCGCGCAGATCCTGCGCGTTGTTGAGCTCCGGGTCGAAGCGCACCTTGAAGCCGAGGATGTCGCCATTGGCTTCCGCCTTGGCGAGAATGTCGTGCACGGTGTTGACGACGGACTGGATGGTCTGGGTCGTCAGGTTGAAACGCCCCAAGAACTGGCGCAGCGTGCGCAGGCAGGTAAGCTCGATGAAGTCGCGGCCGCGCACCTTGTGATACTGCTGCCAGATCGTCTGCGCCGACAAATTGTCGGTGCCGATATAGACGAAGCCGCCATCGGCGATGGCGAAGTCGTCGCCGCTGTCGCCGCGCACGATGATGCCGCCTTGCGCGGCGAGGATTTCCTGCCCCTCGGTCGAGCCGTCGGTGAGCGAGAAGCGATAGTTCTGCTCCGGACCAACGATGCCGTAAAGCGCCTGGTTGGCCCAGGAGCGGAACGGCCGCCCGTCATTCTCGTAATCGCGGCGCACGGCGACGCCGGCGATGCGGGGCGCTGCCGGCCGGGTGACGACATCGCCGTCCTTGTCGATGCGCTTGACGCCCGGCGTGACCGGAATCAGGCGGTCGGACGACAGGGTCTCGCGCCACCGGGTGAAGGCGGCGAGCCCGTTCGGCCCGTCGACGATCGCCACGGCGAGGATCTTGTTCAGCACCTCGGGAAGCGCCGCGCAGACGGCATTGGCGAGTTCCTCGACCGTCGCGGTCGCGGTCGGCAGCACCTTGCCGGCATCCGCGCCGCCGCCCGAGAAGGTCACGTTGAGCGGCGCGGAGAGATAGGCGCCGGGGCTGTCGATGACCAGCGAGGCCACCTTTTGCGCATTGGGCCCGGTGCCCATGACGGCATGGGCGGTCGGCAGGACCTTGTTCGGGTCGGTGCCGCCGCCGGTGAAGGCGACATCGGGCGCGGCCGTCATGTTGGTGCCTTGCGTGGTGAGCGCCAGGCCGGTGAGCGCGCCGAACTGCTGGGTCGTGTAGCCGGGCGTCAGGATGAGACGCGGATAAACGCCGAGATCGGCGCCGGCATTGACGAAGGCGTTGATGCCGGTGCCGTTGACCGACGTGCCGACGATGTTGGCAATGGTGGCCGCGATGTCGGCGCCCTCGGCGACGCGGTTGACCACCAGTTGGGCTGCGACCTGGTAGGGCCCGAGCTGCGCGTTGATGCCCTCAACGGCATCGATGAAGAGCGAATCGGGGGCGCAGAGCGCCAACTTGGTCGTGTCGTTGGAGTTCATCCGCACCGCGACGCCCACGGGAAACGCCGCGTCGAATGCCTCTTGGCTTGCGGTGGCGGCCTTGGCGAAGGGCATGCAGATGCCGACGACGCTCATCAGCGCGTTCGACGGGACGGCCGCCTCGTTGGCGTCGCGACGGATGGTGATCCCGAAGACGGGGTCGGTCATGACAGTCTCTCCTGTGGATTGAGAAGTGCGGGCATAAAAAGCCCGCGAAAGCGGGCGGTGGAGTAGGTTGTCTTGGGAGCTTGTCGACGCTCCCAGTTGAAATTGGCTTTGTGCGAGCCTAATGGTTGGCGATCAAACGCTGACAACGCCTGTGAGGTCGCCGATGCATGATTGGATCCTGTGGTCGGCTGTCGCAGCAGGCGTCATCGCCATAGCGATTTTAGCGCTCGACAGTTGGGCCGACAGAAAGGACCGCCTCGACGACGAGGACTGGGAAGGCCAGAGCCGAAAGTTTTAGAGCTTAGAGGCCGCAACGAAAAACGCGTCGACCTGCTCATCGGCAAAGCCGAGCGCTGCGAAGCCTGCCTGCATCATCGGCTCGGACCTAACAAACGTCCCACTGTTGTCGTAAGCGATTTGGACCGCCTGACCCTGCGCGGCTACAAAGGCCTCGACTTGATCGAGCAAGCCATTCGATAACAACTGCAGCTTGAACTGGCGCGCAGACACACTGGCCGGGACCGGAACATCTTCGACGTCAAACACGAACTTCGGAACGCCTTGCACCATCTCGACACGGACGTTGACGGCCCGCTTCCCGGCAGGCACTTCGTCCGCCGCCTGGACGGCCGCAAGCGAGTAGCCGTCCTCATCTGACCACCCGGCCTCGGCAGGGGAAATGAATGATCCATTCCCGAGGTCGACCCACCCTCCTTCGGAGACAGTCGTCACAATGCCTTGGTCTTTGATCAGGGCCAGCATTCTATTACCTCAAAGAGAGCAAGATCATAATTTGGCCGCTGCCAGCGTTCAGCGGATTGGCTGTGACGCTACGGTTGGTCTGCGCTGTGGCAAACACATCGGAAGCGCCGCTGAATACGGAGACGCTCTCCGGGCGAACATCGAATTTCTCAGTCAAGTTCGTCCACGTCATACTGTCCGATGTCGAACCGTTGTAGGCGAGACCGCCGATCCATCCGCCGGCCTCGCAACTGATCGTCGCAGTCATCGGGTCACTCAGATTGATGGCGACCCCCGTCGGGGTAATTGCACTCTTAAGATTGAAGACCGGCGTAAGGCAGGCCGCCCCACGAACCATCGTTGCATTGGCCGCTACGATGAGATTTCCCGCTACACCTCTCGGTGCGGAAAAGAAGGCTAATGCGGTAGTGCCGTTGAATTGCTTGTACAATTCGGTGCACGGCTGCCCGCCGAGGGTGACGGATGTGAAATCGAACGGAGAGCCCGAACGCGCCATTACCCCGATGATGGGATAAGCATCGGCAGTCATGCCGGCGGTAAGCGAAGTGAAGGTGAAGGACGCGCTGTCTGCGGTAACGATCTCGTTGACAACCGCCCCTTGCGTCGCGGGAGCTACGATGGCCGCCGGACAAAATCCAGGCATGGGAAACGTCATTGCAGCGCCTGAACATGCAGATGAGTTCCGGCCTGTCCCTTCGAAATGAAGAGGCGGAACTTCGATCCATTGGTCGTGGTGAAGGCGTCACCCGTAACCTTGGTGAAACCAGACACAGTGATCACACCGGCCGTTGCCCCGTTCGTATAGTCGATGATGATCGAATACGATCCTGCGGCCGTTGGCGCCGCCAAGGTGTGAGCGCCGTTGTTGGTGACCGACCTGAAATTGCCGCCGGCTGGCGCGGGCGTATAGGTTCCCGTCGTCTTGGCGCCGTCAGAAACGTCCGTCCCGGTGTAGCCAGCCGTCAAGATGGCATCTGCAGCCATTCGAAGATAGCGAGCATCGAGTTCGGCAGCATGATCAATCACCGAGAACCAAGCTCCCCACGTCCCATTCGTGCGGACGCGGCGTTGAATGCCGCCGCTAGCGGCAGTCATGGCCGTGAAGGGGTAGGCGGTCTGAACGCACCACAGCGCTTCGATGTGGGTGACGGTCTCGATCAACCACCACGACGCGCTCGGGGCATTGGCCATAGCGCTGCCCATGTACCAACCGTTCGCCGTGGCGGTGTTCGCGTCGGTGACGGTTTGGCAAACCAAGCCAAGACGGGCAGGAAGGCGCGCGTCCGGAAGGGTGCCCGTCGTTAAGTTTGCGGCATTGTTCGCGCCCGCCACATCGGCGACTGCGATCGCGAGCGCCGTCTTCAGCGCCGCCGCCGTGATCGCGCCGGTCAGGCCCGCCACCGAGGCGACGGCGTCGGTGTTGTCGATCTTGACCCACTTCGTGCCGTCCGAGACCGCCCAGTCGCCGACCTTCCAGTCGGTGATGCCGCCGACGCTCGCCGCGCCGGCGACGGACACCATGTAGTACCAGCCCTTGTTGCCGGCCGCAGCCGCAGGGATGGTCGGGGTGTTGGTGTTGGCGTTCCAGTCGCCCTGATAATTGAGCGAGCCGAAGAGCGTCGAGGGCAGTTGCGCGGCCGGCACTTTGCCATCCGAGCCGAGCGATGCGTAGCCGTTGGCGTTGCCCTTCTCGCTCTCGTCCTGCTTGGCGTCGAGCGCCGCCTGTAGACCGGTCGTGTCGGCGATGACATGGCTGTGGACCAGCAGGGCGCGCTGGGCGACCGAGACGAGCAGGCCGGCAACGTCGACGTCGATCGCGGAGAGGGCCGCGATCAGCCGCAGGACATCGTCCTCGAGGTTGTTGCTGCCGAACGGAAGCTGGTAGCCCCGGTTCGGCGTGCTGTTTTCAACAGACATGGCGGTCCTTGGTGCGGTTACGGGGCAGAGATCGCCCGGAAGTCGTAGGCCATCGGGCGCGCCGCCGGCGTGCCGGTGAGCGTGATCCTGATGCGTCCGACCGGATTGGCGTTGAAGTTGAGGACGCTGTATTTGCGCTCGATCCAGCCGGCGTCCTGCAGCGGCGTCTGCGTCACCTGCGGAACGGCTGTCCAAACGTCGTTGGCGGCATCGGCGTGCAGGAGAATAGTCGCCCCGGTCGGGATCTTCGTCTTCAGGTAGGACAGGATGTCGACGCCGGTGCCCATGTCGAAGGCGCGTGTGACATAGGTGCCGGTCGTCTGCAGCTCGCCCTCGACTGCGAGGATGACCGGGAACACGACAGGCGAGACCTTTGCCGAGCCGGTCAGCACTGCCCGCACCTGGACATTGCCGGTGTAGAAGGTCTGCAGTTCCCAGGCTTGCCCCGGGTTGAGCAGCGTGACCGAGCCATCGTCGAGTTGGACCTCGAAGTGCATGCCCGCCGCCGCGGTCGGCAGCTCGACCTCGGCGCGGATCAGAAGGTCGCTCATGTTGACGGCCGCGAAAGTGCCGACATTGACCGTCTTGGTCGCCGGCGCGAACTTGGCGGCGATCAACTGGAAGCAGATGTCCTCATCCTGATGCGGCGTCCAGGTGACCGCGTTCGACGACGACAGCATGACGCCGACCGAATAGGGCTGGGCCGCGACCGGCTGCTGAAGCTCGGCGTCGAAATCCCCGAGCTTCGCCGTCTTGATCGAATGGTTGCCGTCATTCGTCTTGACGACGAAGGCATATTCGACGCCGGCCGGCAGCCAGACCGGATAGGGGAAGCGTATGGCGGTCCATTGGCCGATGACCGCGCCATTCATGTCGTAGAAGGCCTGCGCGATCACATTGACCGTCGGGATGCCGTTCTCGACCTCGACCAGCTCGATCACAATCGGATTGTCCGGGTCGCCGACCAGGCAGACCTTGAGATTGACGCCGGCGATATGCCGGCCTTCGGTCAAGGTGAAGGTCTGCGCCAGCGGGTCGGACCGGCTGCCGCCATTGCCGCCACCTCCGCCGCCAGACCCGCCGGTCTCGCGCGGCGCGGTGACCGACGTTTGCTGTACGGTAGTGGTGATGACGCGCCGCAGCGTCTCGATGTCGATCGTGCCCTGGCCGACGAAGATGGCCGCCGCCTTCGAGCCGCCCTGGCCCTCCGCGACGAGGCCTTTCGAGCCGGCCGGCACATTGGCCGGTATCGTGAAATTGCCGACGATCTGGCCCGCGGCATTTGCCGACAGTCCGCCGGGATTGACGTTGATGCCGTCGAACTCGAGCTTGGTGAGGTTCTCGCCGGCGCCGAAGCCCTTGATCGTGAACTGAAGCGAGATTTGCCGCAGATAGGCCAGCGTCTCCTCGCGCGTCGAGCTCTGGATCGTTTCCCTTTGCGTCGTCGTCGTGGTGGTCGTGGTGCGCCCGCTGGTCGACCGGGTCGTGCTGACGACGACCGGCGATGACAGAGCGGCGGCGCTGTCCGACGCCCATTCGGTGGCGCTCTCGGTCCAGTAGTCGACCGGTGGGTTGATCGTCATCGACGCCGGCAGAGGCGTGAAGTTCTGATAGGGGTTGATCTTCGTGCAGCGGGTTGCAAGCGCCTGCTCGACCGCGACCTCTTCGGTCCAGTTGAGCAGCGTGACGCCCGGCAGGTTGATCGGGTGGAAAGTCGGGTCGATGGCCAGGCGCAACAGCCCGCCGAACACGGCCGCAGTTTGCGGCTCACCCTCGTCGCGATAGCGGTCGGAGGTGAACGGGTCGACGAAGACGCCGTTCTTCGAGATCGGCTCGCGGCTGTCGATGTCTCGCTGCAGCCGCTCGAGCGCGATCAGGTCCAGCGCGTCGACCAGGCTGTTATACATGCGGTCGATCTTCGCCATGGTGTAGGCGCGGACCCGCACGTCGGTCACATCAGGCGTAGTGGTCCAGTTGTTCTCGATAAGCGCCAGCGGCAGCACGTCGGCTGGCACCGTCGGCGGCAGGGCGTTGGTGCGGCTCGACACGCCCTTCAGGTAAACCGAGTTGCCGTCGCTATCCATGCCGAGCACGTCGACACGCGGCAGCTTGAAGTCGTAGTCGACCTGGATTTGCCCGCCGTTCACGCCGCCTGCCACGGTGATCGAGGTGGCGGTGATGTCGGAAGGCGAGACGATGCCGAGATAGCGATACTTGACGGTGTAGCTCGAGCCAGTCGCAGGCTCCGCGCCACCGGCGGCCCAGGACACCAGGTCGCCGACCTTGGTGTAATCCGCCGGCGTGGCATAGTTCGTGGCGCCCTGCTTCACCTCGAGGATGGCCGTCACGCCGGTATTGACCAGCGCGTCGGAACCGTTCGGCGTGCCGCCGCGCACGACGGTCTCGGTCACTTCCTTCTCGACCAGGACTTCGCGGATGGTGGCGATCGGCCCGTGATTGAGCGTCACGACGGTCGGGTTGGCGCCGAAGGTGTGCACCTCGGTCGGAATGCGGAAGAGGTCGAAGGTTTCCGCCTCGCGGTGGCGCAGCGCGGCATAGCGTGTGCGCTTCTGGCCCTTGATGTTGGCGACGCCCTCGGCGATCGAGAAGACTTGGTCTGTGCCGCTCTTGCCGAGCGCGGTGACCAGGCAGTCCTTGTCGCCGATGACATAGTTGCCGTTGGCGTCGAAATCGTAGAGCGCGAGCTGCGCGTTGATGCCGGTCAGGTTCGGCGGTGGCGTCTGGTCGATCGCGACGCCGTCCTTGAGCAGGTAGACCGAATAGAGGTCGCCCGTGCCGGCATCGCCCGAGAAGCCCCAGGAGAGCGTCTGGACAACGCGCGCGGCGCCGGCCTCGCCTTCCGACAGCGCGCCGGGCATGAGGCCGTAGAGCGCCGGCTCATCCAGTTCGGTCACATAGGTTTCGACCAGCCGAACGCCGATATGCACCGCGCCGGTCATTGGAACGGCGGTCAGCGCAGCCGCGGGCGCATCGAGCACGCGGCCGTTGATGTAGAGCCGGCCGGCCGTCAGCGTAATAGTCCCGGCCTCGGCGTCGATGATGACGTCGGCGCCCTCGACCCGATCGCCATCGCGCGCGACGAGATTGCCGATCGAGCGGATCTTCCTCTGCAGGATCTGTTGCGCCTCGAACATCTCGGCCGCCTGGCCGATCTTGCCCTCGCGCGTCAGCACGCTGTCCCAAAGGGGAAACGCAACCGAGCGATCGTATGCGCCCGACAGGCCGGACTTATGCTCGTAAGCCATGTTGCCTCAAACGATTTTCAGGATTGCGCGAAAACGCTCGCGCGATGTCTTGCCCAGGAGGGCCGGCGCGAGATCGAAGCCGCCGACGATGGCGCCGCCGGCGACACCGGCGCCGGGCAGCCACACTATTCCGGCCGGGTGCGCGCCGACCGGCGCGCCGCCCAGCGTGACGCTCCAGGAATGGACGGTCTCGCCTTCGCCTTCGCCGAAATCCATCAGAGCTTCGACATAGATGTTGGAGCCCGGGGCATCGGCGACGATCCAGCCCTGGCCGGCGGCCTGGTAGTAGCCGCCGAAGAGCGCGCGCACCGGCCGGTAGACCCGCGCCTTGCGGAAGCCGATCGGCGAGCCGTCCTGGCGGTAGACCCCGATCCAACAGGACCTCGCCAGAAGCGCGGTCGCGATGATCTGAGCACGGGATGCCGCGGCATCGGAGACCCATTGCAGGCCGGGCGTGTTCCAGGGGAACGGACCCCAGCTGATGGACCCGCCCTCAACCGGCTCGACCCATGCGCCAAGCGCTGTCAGCTCGGCCTCGGTCAGTTCGTGGAAGCCGGCATCGAAGGTGCGGCCGAACGACCATTTGACCCCGCCAGCATGAAGGAAGACGCCGGAAGTGTCGCCCCAGATGCCATCGCCCCACCTGGACCAAGACCAATCGTGCTCCCGCACATTGTAGCCGTTCCAGGCGCGATAGAATTCCGACCGGACAGGATCGGAGAGGCGCACGACGGCCTCGATCGTGGCGAGGTCGCCCTCGCTGTCGCGAAAGCGGTCCAGCTCGAGCTCGTAGAGATGCCAGCGCGTGCGGCGCAGCGGCGCCTCATGGAAGGTCGAGAAGGCGTAGCCGACCCATGTCAGGCTTTCGGCGACGCCCTGCGGGGTGCCCTTCACCCGCTGCCAGCGCAGCCCATATTCGATGACCGAGGCGAGGTCCGGCAGATATTGCGTGATGCCGCCAAGGCCATATTCAACGACCAGCCAGGGCAGGATCGATGGCTGCACGGGTGCAGCCTTGAAGCCGCGCAGCGCGTCGAAGCCGGGCTGCAGTTCCGGCAGCCGGTCGAGCGATTCCGACAGCGCGCGCTCGAAGGCCGTCGCGTTCTGCGGCAGCAGGTTCTGCCGTTCGCTCACCGGTCGCGGCCTTTGTAGGTCAGCGCCACGGTACCGAGCTTTGCCGCGGCGCCGTCATCCACGATCGTGTCGGCGACAGGAGCGGTCAGCGACACTTTCTGCACGCCGGGCACCTGGAGCTTCGAGACCAGCCAGGAGCGCGTGAGGTTGAAGCCGAGGCCGCCCTCGTCGGCGAGAGCCTGGCGCAAGAGCGTTTCGAGGCTGTCGAAGACGGTCATCGGCGTCGTCGGCAAGAGCCAGATGTCGGCGGCGACATTCACCGTGGCGCTGGTGGCGGACACGACGGTGACGCGGTCCGAAATCACCCGGACGCTGCTCTTCTGCACCTCGGCGTCGACGGCCGCGAGCAAGGCCACATCGGGCTCGCCGAAATTGTCGGTGGCGAGGACCGCGAGGCGGATATCCGGACCGGTGCCGACGCGATAGACGGCGACATCCTTGACGCGAATGCTCGCCCGGAAGGCGGCGCTCTTGTACCAGTCCTCGGAGCCGGCGGTGGAGCGGCCGGAAATCGCCACGACGGTGCGGGCGCGCAGCCGCGCATCGGTCTCGCCGGCAAGGCGGACGACATCATAGAAGGCGGCGAGATGGTCGAGATCGGCGCCGGCGGCGAAGGCCAGAAGGTTCGCCTTGACGCCGTCGTTGATGGCCGCCCGGTAGAGGACCTCTCTGAATGCGCCGACCTGCAGCTGGATGTTTCCCGGCTCGCCCTCGAGGTCGATGATGCCGGAAACGTCGAGCCCATAGCTGGTCGCCAGGTCGACAAACACGGCCTTGATCGCAGCGAGCGCATCGGCCTCCGACGTGACGGAGATCGCCTGCGGCGACGGCAGCCCCTCGAGCGTGGACAGATCGAGCATGGTGTTTCCTGTTTGCCTCACGCCGCGAACGCGGCTTCGGCGGGCGCGGCACGAGCCGCGACGCCCGGTCGGGCTTGCGGGCTTCGCCCGGATTACCCCGTTACGATCAGTTGGTCGCCCGCCTGACCGAGGCGCAGCGAGACGGTTCCGGCCGGCGTCATATCGCCCAGATGTGCGCGCGGCCGATAGATGCCTTCAATGACCCAGTCGGAAGCGCCTGTCCGGTCGAGCGTCAGCGGTGAAATGCGCGTCGGCGTGAAACGCGGCTCGAAGAGCAGGATGACGGCCGCCACCGACCACTGGAAGCGGATGACGGTCTGCACATTCGCCAGTTCGCCGAGCAGCGCGGGCACCGGGCTGCCGACATACTCGCGCAGCACGCGCTCGAAATAGCGGGTCGTCAGCAGGATCTCGATCGCCTGGATGACATTGTCCCAGCCGCTCTGGCGCAAGCCGGTCGAGCGGTCCATGCCGAATTGCGTCACGTGCGCTTCCCGCGCCCAGCGGGCTTCGCGACAGCCTCTTCCTCGGCTGCGGGCTTCGGCTTGATCGGCTCGACGACATGGCCGCGCAGCCGCTCATAAGCGGCCTGCGAAGGCGACATCTCGACGGTCGAGCCCGGCGCGCCTAAGTGTGGCGCGCGATCCGTGACAACGAGCTTCATTGAAAGGCTCCTAGTGGTGAACGCATGGCGCTGGTACCCGAAGCGTGCGGCCGCCAACGAAGGAGAGCGGCCGTTAGGTTAAGACGCGCATCAGAATTCTTGCGCCGGCAAGACCGCCCATTCCGAGAATGGCTCCGGCAGCCCAACCTCCCAGACCCAGTGCTATGGCACCGGAGTATCCGGCATTCTGATAGCCTGTCATGCTGCCAACCAACGCTCCCGCCACGCATAGCGCGACAATCCAGGCCGTCCGCAGGATTTTTCCCAATCTGCTCATTCATCAATCCCCAGGCCGGTCTCGATCCTTACATGCCGAACATTACTGAGTAGCTGATTGGATGTGTCAATTTGGTCTGGGCCGGCGGTTGCTGGAGTCTACTGTGGGTCGTTTCCGGTTTTCGCCACTAGTCGGCGGCGTAGACTTTCGATGACCCCTCGACTATCGGCCAGAAGCCGGTCGAGGAGCCCGACATGACGTGGACGTGATCGCCGACGCGGGCAACCTTTTTGCCTTCGGCGGCGCCGAGATCGACGCGCGAGGCCGACAGCTCGGCACGGTCGCCGCCGCCGTCGAACAGCATGGAGGCGCCGCCGAACTTCGACAGGATCCGCGTGCCCGGGTCCGACGACGGCGAGGCGTTCTGGTCCGAATAGGTCATCGGCAGCGCGACGGCCTGGCGGATATCGCCATGCGGCGCGACCAGCATCATCTGCTGGCCTTCCGTCGGCGGGCGCCAGGACTTCTCACTGCCCGCGATCTCGCCCCAAGGACGCAGCGGCGAGAGGAATTCGCGGCCGTTGGCATCGGACAGCAGGAGCTGCACGCGGTGGGCGTCGTGGTCTACCTTCTTGACCGTGCCGAAACGAAGGTTGCCGGCAACCATGCGCTTGAGCGCAGCGATGTCGGCCTGCAGGCCGAGAATGACCTTCACAAGCTCCGCGTCGTGCATGTTCTTCTACCTCACGCCGCGCACCGGCGGCTGCGCCGCCTGCGGCTCCGGCGGGGCGCTTCGCGACGCCCGGTCGGGCTTGCGGCCTGCGGCCGTTTCATGCCGACCCGCCAAGATCAGGATCGGGCAAGATGTCTTCCGTCAGCTCGGTCTCAGCGCCGTTGATCACGGTGCCGACATTGTCGAAATCGACGGCCTCTACGAGGCCGGGGAGCGCGTCCGGCGGCGCCACGCCCAACATGCCGGGCACCGCCGCCGTGGTCATCAGCGTCGACTGCACCTTCTGCCAGCTCGTCAGATCGGCACCCTTGCCGAGCTCGGCGCGCATGATGGCAACCGCCCCCTGATAGTCGGTGACAGTCGCGAGCCTGGTCAGCGCCGCGTCGATGACGGATGGCAACGCGGCGCCGGGAGCCGGATCGCAGACGGGCTCGATCTCGATCTCGACCATGCGGATGGCATGTTTACGGCCGCCCTCAGGGTCGACGCCGCGCGCGGCCTTCACGGGGCCGATTGCGGCGATCAGGTCGCGAAAACATTCGGCGAAGGCGTTGTTCGGGTCCGACAAGACCCTTCGCCACTGCCGATCGAGCATGTCGAGCGAGAATTCGAGACCGGCATCGGTCGGCTCGATAATGAGATCGGTCACGGTCTGGCCGTCGACCTTGTGGGTTACGGCACTTGCGACGATCAGGTCGAGCGCGAAGGTCACCGTGCCGGAGGTGACGAAGAAACCCTCGTTCCGGCCGCTGTATTTGGCCTCGTCGATCCGCACCAGGATGACCGGCGCCTGCCGGTTGCTCATGATCGAAGACAAGGCCTCGATCGAGGAATCGGTCACACCGTCGGCGGCGATGGTGTTGCCGCGCAAGGCCTGGACGGCCAGCATCCTCAGCATGGCGTTGACCAGGCTCATGGCAGTTATGTCCTATGATTGCTGCGGCTTCACCGCTGGGCGAATGAGCCCGGCGGCCGGACCTTCCTGGCCTGCAGGATGTCTCGATTTCCATCTCGGCCGAAGAGGCCGTACGAAACGGCGATTGCCTCGATCGCTATGGCTTCCCCATCAAAACAGCGTGTGTTTGCTACCGCTTCGCTTGACGATCAAAATACAGTTCGCCTATGAGCCACCAGTGCCTCCTCGGCCGGATGAAAACCATGTCGAATTCCCAAAAAGATACTGAAGGCATTCGACAGAGGCAGAGAGCTCTGCTCATTGCTTTTTGTCTTCTAATTACGGCATCTGCAGTTACGTGGCTGACAATACCGCACTTGCCTCTAGACTATACGTGCGAATTCCGCGACAGGCCGATCCTTCGGTGGCTATGGCCTGGAAATCAGGCGATATATAACGACCTCATTCTTTGGCAAGGAGCCCAAAACGAGGAGTGCGATCTTTTTTCAACGGAATCCATGCTGTCCGTATTTTGCGCAGCGTTCAGTATCTTCTTTTTTGTTTTGATATCGAGAGCTCGGCCAGCTATGGAGCCACGGCCGATTTCAACTACGTTGCTCATGGGTTTGATGCTTATCGGCCTTCAGTTCGATGGCTTTAACAATCACGCGATTGGTCGCGGGGCCTGGGCCGCCTATCACACGACAGACTCTGTGATCGTCATCCAGTGGAAGACACTGGTTCGCATGCTTCCAATATGTTTTCTCGGCTCGATGTGGATGGTTCACTTGAGAGCGACATGGCTCAGGCTGAGTTCGGAATGAGCTGCGGCGCGATTGCCACGGCGGCCGAACGTGGCAAGCGCAAGCCCTTCTCAGCCGACGAGGAGGGGCAACTAGGACACATCCCGAGCAATCAAACGACAGGCTGCAGCACGGAAAGAAAGAACACGATCACCTCGGGCAGGTCGTCGACGACGCGCTCGATCGCGTAGATCGGCTCGGCCGGGCGGCTGGTGACCTCGCACTGGTCGCCGGCCTTCGGCAGCCAGGCCATGTCGGCGCGCGGGATCGAGATCGTGCACAAGCGCCCGGCAAACCGGATGGGCGCCATGCCGCGGTCGTGGCCGCCAAGGAACTCGAGATCCGGGTTGATGTCGAACCGGCCCTGCAGGTCGACCATGGCCGGCCGCGACGGATCGTCGGCAACCGACATCTCGCCCCGCACCTTGGCGCGAATAGTGATCAGGGCGCCGAGACGGGAGCGCGTCTCATGGACAAGGCGCGAGCGGGCTGCACGAATGTCCATGAGAGGATCCGGTCAGGCCGCTTCCAGCGTCTTCAGCTCGTCTTCGGCCGTGGCAAGGTCCGCCGCGAGCTTCGTCTTGGCCTCAAGGTCGGAGGCAGCCTCAACCGCCTTCTTCAGCTCGTTGATGGTGGCCACCAGTTCGCCGGCGCGCGCGGCTTTGGCGGCATCCTGCCTGGCACCCTTGCCACCTTGGTCCTTCGCCGGCTTGGGAGCGGCCGGCTTCTCGGCCTTGTAGGCAAATCGGTCGTCGATCAGATGCTGGCCATAGCTTTCCGGCACCTCGACCGGCTCATGCGGGCCGACCTTCTTCTCTTTTCCGCCCGTGACCGCGGCGGGGATCATGCCGCCATTCCTGAAGGCGACCCAAATCGACTTGCTCATGATGGTTCTCCTGCTCCTGTCTGGGAAGCCCTCCCAAGAGGACTTGCCGGACGGGAGCCGGCGCCGATACGGCGCCGGTTTCCGTTTCGGTCGGACCGGTCAGGTCAGTGTCAGCTTGCGCAGCACCTTCGGTTTGGTGCACAGGTTGATCGGGTTCATCTGCACCTGGATGTCGCGGCCCTTATTGAAGCGCTTGGGCTCCTGCTTCATGTAGAAGGGCAGGCCGATGGTGTTGACGGTCTCCTCATAGTCCGCCGGCGCGAAGCGCGTGATGAAGAGCTGGGGGACGCCCCTCACGACCACCCGGGCCTCATTGGCAGCGATGTAGGGCGCGCCGAGATCGGCCGTTGCCTTCGCTCCGGTGCGGTAACGCTCCCAGGTCGCGCCGCCGAACGGGAACACGTCCGGCACGTCCTGGCGCAGAACGGCGGCGCCGCCATGGTACAAGAAGGTCTCGGTGACCGACTTGTGGGTCCACAGGGCCTTATGGAAGTCGCGGCCGGTGAAGACGTGGATCCCGCTGTAAGGTTCGTCGAGATCGTCCTCGATCGAATAGACCACGTCCTGCCAGAGAGATCCGACCTTGGTGGTATCGACGTCGAGCTCGAGCGATACCGGTGCCGGCACGGCGATGCCGAAGCGATTGTAGAGATCGATGAGGGTCTTGCCGCTCTTCGAGGTGACGATGCCCTTGAGCGCGCCGACGCGCAGATGCTCGAGCGTCATCGTCAGGTCCTGGGCATGACGGGCACCCTTCCTCACGACGCGCTGCTCGATCGTCTCGAGCTGATCGGTCGTGCCGAACTGACGAACGTTCTGCACCTCGTCGGCCAGGACGGAATCGTCGCGCTGGAAGTGGTCGATGTCGAACGGGACCAGCGAGCGGTCGTCGTCATCGACCGTTTCGCCGGCGGCACCGCGCTTCGTCGGCTCGACCAGCGAGAGCTTGCCGTCGCGCTGCTCGATCGAGATGCGGGTCGTGGTGACGCCGTCTTCCTCGAAGATGCCGGACGCCGAGACCTGCCCCGGGCGATACGGCTGGTTGTTGATTGCCGCCGTGAGCGATTCGACGGTGAAGCCATCACCGTCCCAGATGTCTGCCATTTCTCCAGCCATTTAGGCCTCCTAAGCATGTGCGACCGGGCTTTGGGGGCCTGTTCGCAACGATGCGGTTGTGTTGAAGCCGAGCGGGATGCTCAGCGGGCGATGATGTCGACCGCGGCGAGCTGCGCGAGCTTCGCGGCCTTCTTGGTGTCGTCGTTGACCGACGGGTCGAAGATCAGCATCGGCTTCTTGACCGCGGCGATCCGCTTGATGACGACGGCCTCGGCGTCGGCGCTGGTCGCGTCGACCTCGTAGGCGAGGATGGCGGAGGCCGTCTCGGCTCCTTCTTTGCCCACGACCTGAGCGGCCGGCGATCCGACGTACTTCTTCGAGGCCGTGATCTGGCCCAGGACATAGCCGGGATCGAGCTTCCCTGCCCCGGAGGCGATGGTGACCACCTCGCGCGAGATTTCGCCGTTCCCTTCCTGCTCGGAAAGGACGAAGGCCAGATTGCGCGGGCCCATGGTCTTGATGTCCAGCATGGATCAGCCCTCCTGCTTGGCGCGCGACTTGTAGATCGCGTCCGGGTTGAGACTTGCGCGCTTTTCGCTCCGCTGCTCGGAGCGGCCCGGCTGGGCGAGGCCAGCCGCCGCCAGCCGGCGATCCTCATAGGAGGCGGCGGCAGGCTTGGTGGACTGGACATTCGCCGAGACGAAGGCGGCGACGTCTTCGCCCGACATGCCGGGCGACTTCTGCGCCAGGTCGAGCGCTGCGGTCATGCGAGCGGCATCGCCCTTCACGCCCTCGGCCGAGAGTGCCGCGACCAGCCGGTCGGTGGCAGTCTTGGCGCCGGCGGCCTCGCCTTCGGCGCGCGCGGCTTTCACCGCCGCGTCGTGATCGGCCTTCGGAATGCCCGCATCATCTTCGGCTGCGGGCGCGCCGGTTTTCTCGCTCATGGAAGTTCTCCTTGGTTGCGAGGTGGAGCGCCCAGGGGCGCGGGTCAGGTCCGAGAGGACCGATTCGAACGAGCCGACACGGTCGGCGATGCCGGCATCTACGGCCGCCTGGCCGATGAAGGTGCGGGCCTCCGTTTTGCGGGCGGCATCGGCGGTGAGCCGCTTGCCGCGCCCCTTGGCGACGGTGGCCAGGAAGCTCTCGTAGAAGGCGTCGACCTCGGCCTGCAGATCCTCGCGCACGGCGTCGGACAGCGGCTCGAAGGGGTTGCCGTCGACCTTGTGGGCGCCGGCATGGATCAGAGTCGGCGTGACACCTTCGCGATCGAGCTGGCGGCTGAAATCGGCATGCAGCAGAACGACGCCGATCGAGCCGGAAATGCCGGTTTCCGTGGTGACTATCTCGGTGGCGCCCGAACCGATGGCATACATGGCCGATGCCGCCATGCCGTTGACGACGGCGACGGTGCGTTTCCTCGCTGCCAGATCGCGGACCAGCGCCGCCGTTTCGAAGGCGCCAACGGCCTCGCCGCCGGGCGAATGCATGTCGAGAATGACCGACCTGACGGCTGGGTCCGATGCCGCCGACTTGAGCTGGTAGCCGATGCCCTCATAAGAGGTCAGGCCCGAGCTCGCTCCAACCCATGCGCCGCGGTTCACCAGGGAGCCGGTGATGGAAATGATGCCGACGCCTTCCCGCGTCACGCGATACGGCACGGCCCGGCGCGCGCCGTTCTCGTCTTCGACAACCGACGAGCCTTCGAAGCGCGAGGCCTCGGGCGCGTTGATGCCGATGCGCCCCGCCAGAACCGAAAGAACGACCTCGGCCTTGTCGCGGGTGATCAGGAGGGGCCGGTTCAGCACCCGGTCGGCGATATGGATCAGCGATGTCATCGGAACCTCAGCAGGTGAAGCGGATGCGCTTCGCGTAGCGGGTGCGCTGGCCGCTTTTGGCCGAGCACGCGGCCGCAAGGCGCATCAGCTCGGCATCGAGCGATTTCAGGTTCGCCGATGAAAACCGCATCAGTTCGCGCGTAACCGGCGACTGGATTTGCAGCTCCTCGACATGCTCGCCGGAGAGAATGCGCAGCTTGACGGCGTAGAGCGCCTGGTAGAGCGCGCACGGATCCTCCGCGTCGACGGCGACGCCATTGATGCTGACCATGTTCGGCATCAGGCGTTCTGCCGCTTCGCCGGCGGGGTGTCTTCCGTGGCGCCGGCATCGCCACCGCCGCCCTTGTTCTGGGCGACGAAGGGCGACGGCAAGCCGGCGTCAACGAACCGCTTGTGCCAGCGCACCCGGCTCTCAAAGACCTCTTCCGGATCGAAGCCTCGCGCGGCGCATTCGTCCTCGAAGGTGCCGGTGCCGTTGATGAGACGCTCGGTCGCCGCCTTGGCGGACTTTCCGTCATCGGCGGTCGGCTTGGCAGGGCCGTTCCACAGCGTCCACAGGACATCCTCGCGGTTGGCGTCGAAGGCCTCGTAGCCGCCCTTGAAGGGAATGCGGCCCTCGCCGATCTCCTCGTCGAGGCCTGCCTCGTAATATGCTTGGCAGATCGGCGCCGCGGTGCGGCTGCGGCGGCGCGTGACGATCGGCCAGATCGAGGCGTTGTCCATGTTCACCGACGAATAGGTCGCCGAGGTGTTGTCCATGGTGAGGCCGCCATAGGTGATGCCGAGGGCCCGGGCGAGATCGCGCGACAGCTCGGCCGAGACTGGCAGGAACTGCGGCCCGGGCACGCCCGTGGAAAGCAGCTCGAGCTTCTCGCCCGGGCCGAGCTGCGAAATCTGCGGGTCGCCGGAGATCGAGATCTTGGATTTCTCCGCCCTTTCCAGCGCGCCATGGAAATAATCCATGTAGCTTTCGCTGAATTCATCGTCCTCGATCGCGGCGAGCGCCTCGAAAGCATCCTTCGACGGGTTCGGGCTCGTCAGGGCGAATGCCATGGTGGTCTGCAGGATCCCCATCTGGATCGTGGTGTCGACCAGCGTGTCGTGCTGAAGGTACCGGCGCATCGCCGCGGCGAGACGCGAGATGCCGCGCACGTCGGTCGGCTCGGCGGGATCGAACACATGCACGACGTTCGGGCGGCCCTCCCGATCGAAGGCGCGATAATCCTTCTTGACGATCATGCCGTCACGATTCTCGCGGAAGCGATAGGCAACCGGACGGCCGTTCTCGTCGTGGATGACCCCCTGATAGAGCCCTTCGAGCGAGTTGGTGTCCTGCACCAGCGTCGCCGGCGACATCATGAGCACCTTGGTGCCGCTGACCACACCATAGCGACGGCGCAGGGCCTTCGGCCAATATTCGAGCACCGCGATGGCTTCGCCGAAGACGATGTCGGAGCGGATCGCCATGTCGACCTGCTGCGGCATGATGAACTTGCCGCGAAAGTCGCATTCGCGCGGGTTCCAGGCGCGCCGCTTCCACCAATCCTTGACCAGTGCGACGAACTCGATCGCTTCCTTGTCGGAATAGCCGAGCTTGGCGAGCTTCGGCTTCGGTGTGAGCACGAGCTCTTCGCCGACGGTGTCCGCGAGCACCTGGTCGACGGCACCGCGCAGCCGACCGGAATTCTGCACGATATCGCTGACAAGAGCCGCCGCGCGACGCCACACGGCCCGGACCTGCTCGCGATGCTCGGTCAGCGTCGCGCCGCGCGCCATGATGATGCCCGAGCGCGTGTCGCGCAGGTACCCCGAATGCGAACGCGGGCGAGCGATGTCCGCCACGGCGCGCCCGGCCGGAACGCGGATGCGCGGCTTTTCCGTCGCTGTTCCGGTCATTGGCGGCTGGCCCATTTCTTTCTGCGCGCTTCCCGCCGCGCTTCGCGGTCCGGATCGGCGGGTTTCGTTTTCTTCTGGAACGGCCCGGCTTCAGCCGCCTCGAAGAGGTCAGGCTCGGCGGGCTTGCCGTGCACGTCGAGCAGGAGCTCCGCCCAGCGCGCCGCGTTGAGCCGCCGCTTGTGGCGAAGGTGCCAGCCGATCGCCAGGGCGTAGACGGTGGCGTCGAACCAGTCGTTGGCGCGGCCGAGGATCTTCTTCCACTCCCGCGGCGCCTTCGGGCTGATCAGGTTGCGAGCGCGGCGGCCGACCGTGGCGCGGGCTTCCTCGTCCGGGTCGACCAGCCGCTCGGCGGTCATCTCCTTGGCAAACTCCTCGTCGCAGAGATCGCCCGTCAGGTGCAGCGTGCCGCGCGGCCAGGCTCCCGTCTTGTCCGGCCCGAGCACGAAATTGGCGAGGCCGGCCATGACAGCCGTCTTCACGTCATAGGTGCCCACGGGATAGAGCATCACCTTGGCGATGATCCGCTTGCGATGATCGCGGATATCCTTCTTGACCGGCGTGCCCAGCCACGGCAGTCCCGCCGCGTGCCGACCGTCGAGCGCGAAGCAGTTCGGCCGCGAGGCGCAGAAGCGGTAGACCCGCTCGGTCGCAAAGCCCGAATCGACGCCCGACAGGTCGATCGCCTTCTCGCCGCCGCCGGCCGTCTTGTAGGTCCGCCCCAGCGCGTCGGCCAGCGCGATCCAGGCGTCGTCGACCTGGTCGGGCGCGCCGACGAACACTTCGCGGTCGATCAGCCATGACTGGTCGCCGGGCCCGATCGCATAGACGGCCCATTTGATGCCATAGCTCTGGACGTCGGCTGCCGAGACAAGCAGGCCGGCCTCGGCCGGTACCGCCCGCGTCGGATAGGGATGCCCCTTCGCCGCCTCGACGATCTTTTCCCATTCGACGGCGACGCCGCCCGGATCGTACGGCTCGGCGAGATCCTGCTGCATGAAGGTGCGCAGCTTGGTCGTGTCGCCTTCGGCATCCTTCCAGCGCGCCCAGATGTCGCCGAAGCGCTCTCGGGGCGCATAAGCTGCCCAGAGATGATAGCTCGGCTGCCAGTCACGGCAGCGACCCTCGCAGGGCGGGCAAATCCAGTCCGCCAGCTCGGCTGCCGGGATCAGCGCCGGCACCGGCGGCTCGCCATCGTGCACCCTGATCGCGATCCACCGGCCGCGCGCCAGCATGTCGTGCTTGTGGCCGTCGACGATCGGCTCGGCGCAGGACTGGCAGGCGAGATGCGCCGACAGGCCGCGATCGGGTTCCGGTCCGCGCATCTGCTCGAAGGCCAGCGCCTGGAACACGTCGCAGTGCGGACACGGCACGTAGTAGTGGCGTTGATCGCCGGCCTCGAAGTCGGCGCTGATCACGCATTCGCCGACGATGCCCGGCGTCGAGCCCTGCCATTCCTTTGCGAGATCGCCATACATCTTCTGCCGTGCCCGCGCCTGGTCGCGCGGGCTGCCGCGGCCGTCGACGTCGCGCGGGTAGCCGGTGACCTCGTCCATGGCGAGGTTCTTGATCGACACCATCTGCAGGCCCTTGGAGGAGCCTGCGTTGACGATCTGGCAGAAGCCGCCGGCGTAGCGCTTAAATGCCGTCGTCGAGCCCTGCTCGTCGCGGCTCGACACCGGCGCCACCTTGTGCGCGATGCGCGGGCTGGCGTCGATCGTCGGCTGCAGCTTGACGCGGTTGAACTTGGTCGCCTCTTCCAGCGTCGGCAGCACAATCATCATCGAGCCGGGCGCCTGGTCGACGGTGTAGCCGAACCAGTTCTCGATCGCGGTCGACTTGCCGAGCTGTGCCGCCCAGCGGGCCGTGACGCGGCGGGCCGGATGGTCGGGATGCAGGCAGTCCTGCGGCTCCCTCAGATACGGCACCCGGTCGGTGCGGAAATCGCCCGGCCACGGCGATCCCGATTCAGCCGACACCTTGCGGTAACGGTCGGCCCATTCGCTGATCGTCAGCGCGTCGACCGGCTTGCTCGCGGCGGCGAGCGCCGTGAAGAGGATCGCGGATCCTCGCGGCGTTTCCGGAAAATGCAGCCGCGTGTCGTGATAGCTCATTGCAGGCTGCCCGGCCCATCCGATGCGGGTCCCGCACCGTCGAGCGCCTCACGCTGATGCTGGTCGATCAGCTTCAGCATCTCGCGGTTGAACACCTCGAGACCTTTGGTCGTGAAGGCCTTGAGCGCGATGCGCACCAGGCGCTCTTCCCAGCCGTAACGTACGTTGAGCGTGGCCGCCTCGGCCTCGACCGCTCGCTCGAAAGCGCTCTGCATGAGCGCGATGGCGTCGCGGCCGGCCCGATCGACTTCCGAGGTCGGCGTCAGCTCGCCGCGGCGCAGCGCGAGGTCCATCTCGCGCATCTCGGCATCTGCCTGCGCCTTGCGCGCCAGGCCGTCCGACTGGCTGCCGGCGAACCGCGGCGACGGCTTGCCGGTCAGCGGGCGGGTCGGAAATGTTTCGCGAGCCGGCGCCGGCTTCAGCCGGATGTTTTCCGACCGGTGCTGACGCAGCGCGTTGAACTCGACCAGGTTCGACTTGCCATCCTGGCGGGTCGGCAATGCTTCGGCGTGCTGCTTGATGTAGCGCGACAGAGTCGAGCGCTCGACGAAGTCGCCGGCCTCGGTCAGCCGTGCGGCGGCATCGGTAATAGATATCCACTCGCCGGCGTCGCCGGTCTCGGCTCCCTCCATCATGAGATTTTCCGATTTTTGACCCGTGCGTGCAGCACGCGTGCAGCACGCATCGTGCGTGTACCGGTTTCAAACCCGCTTACTGGCGATAATTCAGGGGCCGGTTTGCCCGTCGGCGGTCGAGGGGCGGCATACGGTCCCTACAGGGGGTGAGGTCGAGGCGGGCCGCCCTGCCCCGATCAGTCGAAGAAGCCGGGCAGCATGAAGCTGATCTCATGCATAACCCGAGGCGGCAGCTCGGCGTTGGCGAACGACGTGAACTCTTGCGCGGTATCGCCCTTCACCATCTCGGCCGGGATGACGACACCCGAATCTACGAACGATACAGGCCTGCCCCACTTGGTCGAGGACCTGTCAGGCGCATAGACGTGGCCGCCCAAGCCCTTTGCCGTAACGCGCCTGGGAAACCGACCTGCCTTCGTGAAATCGCCAGCGAAAAGCCGGCGCTTGCCGAAGGGCGAAGCGGTTACGCCAGCGCGCGTCTCGCGCGGCTTGAAGAACTTCAGCGAGATGTCGCCGCCCTGCGTGCGCATGGTGTAGGCAAGCCTGCCATAGGTGGCACGCTCGACCTTGATCGCCTTGCGTATGGTCCGGTACGGCAGGCCGGTCTGATCGGCCAGCGTCCGCGACAGCTTGGTGCGCAGCCTGTCGCCCACGTGGTTGACGGCGCGGCCCAGCGCCATGCTGCGCTGAATTTCGCTCAAACGGCCAAGCGAATTGTCCATCCGCTTCAGCCCGGAGAGGTCCGCCCACCTGATCTGCAGGTCGGACAAAACCCTGTCTCCCGACAATGAAAAGCCCCGGTCGCGGGAGCGCCGGGGCGATTTCTTTTTTACCGTGATCAGGTCTATGTCAAGTTTGCGTCGCACGTCAACAAGCGACGGCGGTTTTTTTTGCAGGCCGCTCGGCAGTCCGCTCGACGATGGCTACACCCGGCATGTCCCGGTCCAGCCACGGCGTCATCGAGCGGTCGGAATGGACGAGCCGATGCGCGACCAGGTCGGCCGCTATCTCCACTTCGAGGCGGCGCAAGGCCGCGACCCATGTCTGGTAATCCAGCCGGCCAAGAATGTCGCCGGTCGGATCGGTCGAGAACTCGTATTTGCGGTAGGCGCCCTTCACCGGCCGGTGCGTGCGGCCATTGTAACCGTCCACCTCGATATCATAGGCCTGGCCGTCCTCGTGGTTGATGCGACGCATGACGAACCATGCCGGTTTGCCGCCGCGTTCGACCATCCGGATCTTGCTCGGCTCGGCTTGATAATCGAGTTCCTTTCCAAGGATGGCGGTGCCGACCACGAGGCTTACGATGCCAGCGGCGCGGCGATGCGCCGTCCTGAGCATGTAGCGATCGATCGCCCGCTTCACCGCGGCATCGGCCATGCCGTCGGTGACATCGTCGGTTCTTGGCCAGTCGGCCAGGGCATGCCAGTTGCCCGGGATCGCAACGTCGCATTGCCCCAGCCGCGCCACGGCGCGACCGAGGGTCACCGCATCGTCATGCGGCTCGCCCTGCTCGATGAAGAAATTGCCGTTACCGGTGCCGCTGTCGATCAGCGTGCCCAGTTCGGCAAAGCTGGTGATTTTGCCCCAGGACGAGGCCTCAAGCATCCGCCAAGCCGAATTGGCATTGTCCAGCCCTTCCACACCGCCGCCCTTCGGCAATTCATGGACGAAGGCCCAGGTCAGCAGTTCTTCAATAGTCACCGTTTTCATGGCTACAGACCTTCCTTGCGATAGTTTGCGACAGTTATCGATAGTTTAGCGACAGTTTGTCGGAGACAGTTTGTTGAATGTTTTCAATGTGTTGATCGGAATTTGCGGCAGTTGCGACAGTTTTGAAGGCCCTGTAGACGCGAAATCTTTTCCCCCGGCCCCCTTCCCCTCACCTATAGACCCCCGACAAACTGGTGCAGACTGTCGCATCGTCTTGATTTCGCTGTCTTTTTCGCCCTATGCAGAGTCTCGCGAAGTGTCGCCAACTATCGCAACTGTCGCGTCGAAAAGCGCAATGAAATCAAGGGAGGCGATACTCTGCAGGGCGGATCAGGCGCGCCAAAAGGGGTTGCGGGGAAATGGCCAGCATTCATCGCAAATGCCCTTCGAAATCGTCCTTGCCGGTGCCGAGCGAGCCCTGCTTGGGCGGCGGCACGTCGACCAGCCTGATGCCGCGATAGGTGACGATGCGGCCATCCTCGCGCTGGTATTTCCGTTTCATGATCAGGCCGAAGGCGGTGAGCGAGATCGGCCGGCCGCCCTGGTCGATGGTGAAGTCGACATAGGCCTGGTAGAACTCCTTGGCCGTCACCTCGCCGTCTGCGGCAGGCAGCACGCACCGCGCGCAGAAGGCCGAGGTCTTGTCCATCTCGTCCCGGTACTCCTGCGTCTTCTGGCGCACCTCCTCGGGGATGACGAGACCTTCGCGCAGGAAGACCATCACCCCTTCGATCAGCCAATTGAGGATGCCCGGATATTCCGGCACGAATTCCGCCAGCACCTCTTCGAACTCGCGCCGCTCTTCCTCCGCGATCGTCTTCGGCCAATGGATGACGGCCATGCGTCGCCAGATGCCGTTGTCGGTGCCGGAAATCTTGGGATAGCCGTTGCCGGACATGTGGCCGACGAAGACCGGCTTGAAGTCGAAATAGCCCTGGAACAGGTCGCGCACGGTGAAGGCCTCGCCGCCGGTCAGGTCCTTGACCAGGTTCTCGCGAAGATCCTCGCCCTCGGGCAGCTCCTTCACGCGCAGGAAGCGCCGGCCATAGAGCCGCGCCATGTCGGGATTGGCGCTGCCGCCGGCCTTGCCCTCACCGATGAACGATTCCGAAGGGAGCGTCACAGCCACCTCGCCCAGGAGGCGGCACAGCGTCTCCATGTAGACGGACTTGCCGTTGGCGCCGAAGCCGTAGTGGAAGAACAGGCGCTGCACGGTGATGCCGACGAGGCCGAGGCCGGACGCCACCTGCACCATGCGGCGCACGCGCTCGACGGGCAGCTTGTCCTCAAGGAACGCTTCCCATTTCGGGCACTTGGCCTTCGGATCATAGGCGACAGGCACGAGCTGCGTGATCAGGTCCTGTCGGCGATGTCCCTTGATCACCTTCAACTCGCCATCGGGCGCGAGGATGGTCTCCGGCACGTCCTCGCGACTGTCGTCCGGATCGTTGTAGGCCGGATTGGGCACACGCTTCGTCACGCGGCGAAAGCACAGCGTATGACCGAGCACCGCCACCTTCAGCGGATCGGCGTTGAACTCGTCGGGGCCGCGCTGGATATGCGGCGCGGCGCAGGCGAGCATCGCCTCGAGCCTGCCCTTGTTCTTCGAGGTCACCGCGTGCCGCATACGGCTCTGCCCGCGCTTGCGATAGGCTTCCCGCGCCTTCTCCGCCTTTGCGATGATCTGCTTTTCAACGACCGTCAGCTGGTCGTCAGCCTTCTCGGCTGCGGCGTCGGCCCTATCGACCAGCCTCTGCTCGGCCTCCGTCAGCTTCAGCATGCCGACCTCGAGCGCGATGCGTCCGCCCACACGCTGCGCCACTGCAAGGCTCTTCGGCTCGCCCAGATCGATATCCCAGTGCGTGCCATCCCATACCGCATAGGCGGCCTTGCGCGATTTCGACTGCGCCAGCACCAGCAGGTCATCGCCGAAATGCGCAAGCAGACGCTCGGCGTTGTCGGTGTCGGAATGATCGAGACCGGCGCAATGGCGAACAACATCCCAGTCGACCTCGCCGGGGTCCTTCGGCCCCGTACCCGGTTCGCCATCCTCGTCATCACCTGCACCAGTCGCGCCATCACCGGGAAGGGGTGCGGGGTCGCCATAGGCCGCCGCCTGGCGCTGGGCTTCCTCGAGCACGGCCGCGACCTCGTCGGGCATGCTGGTTTTCTTCTTTTTTGCCACTCAAGTCCCCGCTTCGGCTTCTGCCGCCATTTTTGAGAAATCGCATCCGGCCTGCGGCCAGACGATCGGGATCAGCCGCCCCGGCCGGGCATGCCGCGCACGCGCCCGGGCCATCGCGGCCGCCGTCATCACGCGCTCGGAATCTCCGTCGCCGAGGAGCACGAGCTCGTCGACCTGGTCGCCGACCCACATGGCGTCGTCGGCCTCCTGATCGCGCTTCGGCATCGGGCCAGCGATCATCACGGGCTTGAGCACGCCCTTAGCATCGGGCTTCTTCAGCACCGGATGCGCGAAGCGCGATGAGGCCTCGGCCGGTCCGGACAGGTTGCCGAGATCGCCGGCGGCGAAATAGAAGCTGTCGTCGCGCCAGCCCTCCCATTCGCCGAAGGCGACGCCGTTCTCGATCCCCTCGCCGCCAACCCAGCGCCGCGCCTGCGGATCGCCGGCGATCGGGATCAGGCCGCCCTTCTTCGTGCCGCGCATCTTCTTGGTGGCGAGCTGCTCGTAAAGCCCAGCCTCAAGATCCTCGGCCGAGGGCGGCCGATCTCCGAGCGGCCACGGCACCAGCCCGGCGGCAATGCCTTCCTTGGTCAGGCCGTAGAGCAGCGGCCGATATTTCGGCGCGCGGTCGAGGTCGATCCAGGTGATGTGGCAACCGATCAGCTCCAGGTCGGGACCGATGAAAGGCGCCACAATAGCCGGACCGGAATAGAGCGCGATCGGCGCGCCGCGCTCGTCCTGTCCGTGCCAGTAGGTGACGTCGGCGCCGACGCGCAGCCAGGTCGCGTCCGGATAGCCCGCGCAGCGCCGGCCGAGATAGAATCGGCCATACGGCAATGACGATGTCCGCAGCGGCGCCAGCGGCCGATAGATGCCGCGCGCCTTGTTGCGCTCCTTCTCGCGATAGTCGGCCTCGCTGATCGCGCGGGCCTCGCTCTCCGCCTCGTTCTGCCGCCGGCGTTCCTCGAGGCGCTTGCGCCGCGCCGCCCGCTCGTCCTCGCTTTCCCGTTCGGCCTCTTCAGGAATCGGCCGGTCGAGCACGATCGAGCAGGCCTCGAGGAACTTCTCGCGGCGGTGCACGTCGAGGTCCTCGCAATGCGCCACCATGCCGATGCCGTCGCGGCCGCCAACGCCGCCCGCGCGGCAGTTCCAGGCGTTCTTCTTGGTGTTGAAGGAGAACGTGTCGGTGCCGCCGCAGTGTGGGCATGGCTGCGCATGCTCGTGCAGCTTGCCCGGGAACTTCAGCCCGAGCCGCTTCGCGGCGTCCTCGACCGACACCGCGCGCGCATCTTCGACGAAGAGCGTGATGACATCATCGGTCATCCTGCTTTGCCCGTGACTTGTGACCGAGCAGCGTTGTACGAAAGCTGTCCAGTCGGAGGGGACGGAGCATGGATACGCAGGATATTGATCGTCGCGCGGCGTACGAACGCGAGGATAACTGGCTCAGCTTGGCAATCAGTGGTGCGGTAATCTCTGTTGTCGTTGGCGGCGTCCTGGCGTGGTGGGTTCTTTCCATTCCTGGCGAAGCCGATCGCTTGCAGCGCGTTCAAACCGTTTCGCCATTGGGCGTTCTCGCTGTAGCGGCCATAACCTTCGCAACGGTAGTATGGCGCGGGCTGATTTCGGCAAGACAGGCAAATACCAGTGCTCAGCAACTTGCAGGCCTTCAGAAGCAAATTGCTCTTACCGAAGAAGCAGGCCTTGCTGCTCTGTTGCAAAAGGGCGCTGAGTTGATCGCCGCCGCGGAACCGGCCAAGCGTTCGGCCGGCGTTGCGACACTGCATGCCGTTGCCACGGCTACGACAAGCAAATTCTATGAGCCTTCGCGGCGATTGCTCCTCGACTTTATACGGGAGTACGGCCACCGCAGCCACGCCGACAGGGTAGTAGCCGCGGCCATTGATGCCTTCAATGCCGTTTTTCTGTCGAACCTCGATTACCTGGACGACATGGTCGCATTCGAAGAGATACTTGAGGACTCCGACGACACGACCGCAGCCTGGAAACCGCTTTTTGGCGTCAACTATGTTTATTACCAGCACGGCTATTTCATTGAGGACGAAATAGGTGACGAGAACTTCTCGGTCCTGCACTTTGACGGCGTCACTTTTTATAATTGCGCCATTCGTCGCGTGTATGGCGTGACGTTCGACAACTGCACCTTTACCGAATGCACAATGCTCGCGATTGAGAGTTTCAATCTGTCTAGAAATCGCTTTGTGCGGTGCGACTTTTCTGACGGGGCGATACTCGGCACAAGTGACGGCATTCGAGATCTTCGGGCCGACGGTAATTTTTATTCCGTTGGCAAGCCACCGGTGCAGCCCGAGGAAGCGGAAAATCGGATCACTCGTTGGTCCGACTACCTCGTCGAGACCAACGACGATTAGTCTGAGTAGACGGCTGATGGGCATCAAACGCCCTCCGCCACTATGTTGACGTCGCCGCCTCGCCTGAACCGCGCCTCGATCTCGATGAGCTGCCGGATTTCATTGGCCGAGAGCCCGATGCGCGCCTGCACCTCTCCAATCGTCTGGCCCATCTCGAAGAGCAGTCGCACGCCTTCGGCCTGCATCGGGAGCGGCAGCCGAAAAAGCTTCTTCGGATCGATGCTCGCCGGCGTGCCGAATCGCGGACCGGTGTTCGTAGGGGTCTTCATTCTTCCGGCTCCCAGCATGGCTTGTGGTAGGGTTGGACCGCGATCAGGCCGGCGACGCCGAACATGAAGCCGCGGCGTTCGCGGATGAGGCGCCCGCCCCTGCCGTCATCGACAGTTTCCAGGCGCGAACCGTTGACGATGCCGTGCTGGCGAAGCTCGCGGTCGATGTCGGCAGTGGACGGATAGGGGCATTCGAAGATGACGACGAAGGCCTTGGCCTTCGGCCCGAAGCCGTTCGTCAGTTGCACCCAATAGACAAAGCGGCCTTCAGCGGACATCAGGGGCCTCGGCTGTTTCAGTGCTCTTCCCGTGAAACATTTCATCGATTTGACGCGCGCCCGGCTTGTCGGGCGCGTCGTAGAAGGCGCGGAAGGACAGGCTCAGCCAGTCGCAGACGGCAATGACCTTCGGCGCCGACACAGGCTGGCCGTTGCAGATGCGGGAAAGGTCGGACGCGCAGACGCCGATGTCGGCGGCGCTGGCGCGCCAGCCACGGCCGTCCTGTTCAAGACGGGCGCGCAGGATTTTGCCCAGCCCGCGATAATCATAGCCGGCAAGCTTACCCATGCCTCAGCTCCTTTTTCAGGAAGGTGGCCGGATGCTCGCCGATCCAGTCGCAGAGCGCGAAGAACTCGTAGGAACCGGGGTTGCGGCCGCGCGCGGCGCGCTTCACGGCATCCGGCTCGACGTCGGCCTCTTTCGCCACTCGCGTGACCGTCTTGCCGCGATGAATGCGTCGCGCCTCAAGGAAGATCGCGAACACGTCGAAGTCGACATGGTTCGGGTCGAAGGCATCCTTGACGATTGCGGAGGTCATGCGCGACCTCCAAAAATTCGCACATGCATGTGCGAATCCCTCTTGCAATTCGCACATGGAAGTGCGATATTCCTTTCATCGAGACGATAGAGGAGCGAATGAAAAGAGAAGCCTTCATCCGGGAGCTTCGGGGCCTTGCCAGAGAGCGGGGCGTGGCCTTCGAAGTCTTCACCAACAAGGGGAAGGGTTCGCACTACCGCGTGAAGTTCGGGGACAAGATGACCACCATCCAATCCGGCGAACTGACGAATTTGAGAGTACGGACCATAAGGAAGCAGCTGGGGATCGATTGATCCCCAGCCTTTCGTGGTCCCAACAATAAACAAGCAATAACAAAAAGAACCGTACAACAAGGAACAAGCGCAATGCACAAGACCACTTACCAGTACCTGGCGAAATTGGAGCCCGACCCCGAAGGCGGGTTTCAAGTCACCTTTCCGGATGTACCCGAAGCCATCACCGGCGGTGCCGACGAGGCCGAGGCGTTGGCCAATGCATCCGAAGCGCTCGGCCTGGCCCTGCGCGGCATTCTTCAGGATGGCCGTCCGTTGCCGTCGCCTGGCGCCAAGGGTCGAGACCTGGTGCCTGTCGCGATTGATCCGGACACCGCCTTCAAGCTGGCGGTGATCGAGGCGTTCAAGGCGGCTGGCATTTCCAAGTCCGAGCTCGCCCGGCGCATCGGCCGTGGCGAGACGGAGGCGCGCCGGATCCTCGATCCGGATCATCCGACCGGGCTGGCGCTGATGAAGGCGGCGCTGGCGGCGCTCGGCAAAACGGCGGTCGTGTCCGTGATGGACGCGGCCTGAATTCTCTCCCTGAACGGCGGCGGCATGAGCGATCATTCCGCCGCCCCGTTGGCAAACAGAGTACCCGTCCACTCAGGTACCGCGTGAACAGGTTTGGAGACCTTCCATTCCTGTTCGATCCGGCGTTGCGCCATTTCCGCGTAGTCAGGATTGAGTTCGATCAGCGCGGCGCGTCGATGGTGACGAAGGGCGACAAGGGCTGTCGTGCCAGCACCTCCGAAAGGGTCGAGCACCAGCCCTCTCTTTGGACAGCCAGCAAGAATGCAGCGCTCGGCAAGTTCTGGCGGAAAGGTCGCGAAATGGGCGTCGGAAAACGGCTGGGTCGCGATATTCCAGACTACCGCCGGCGCCGGTTCATAGTTGCGAAGATTGCGACCGTTGCCGCGAAACTGATCCTGCTCCGACGCATCCCATCTGGCATTGAAGCCAGCCATGCGACGACCGGATGAGCCGCCGACGGCGGCTGCCGACTGAGCCGTGGCTTCTTGCTTCCGGCGCGGTGCGCCGACGGCCTTCATGGTGCCGTTGGTCTTCGCACCGCCATTCGCCCTGTGCGAGCCTTCCTGGCTTTCGAGATCCTGTGACCAGCGTCCTACGGAGGACACTGCGGACGCCTGCCGAACAGCCTCGGCGTCGTAGAAATAACGCGCCGATTTGGTGAGCATGAAGATTTTCTCATGGCTGGTCGCCGGCCGGTCGCGGATGCTTTCCGGCATCGGGTTCGGCTTCGCCCACACGATCTCGCTACGCACCCACCAGCCGGCTTCCTGCAGGGCGATCGCAAGGCGGTTCGGCACCATGCAGAGGTCTTTGGCCTTCAGCACGCCGCCGATGGTGGAGAAAGGCTTGTCGCGGAAAGTGCGGTCATCGTTGCTTGTCGCCTTCGTATCGGCAGCAGAGCGCCCGTTCGGGCTCGTGGCATAGCAATCGCCATAGTTGATCCACAGCGTGCCGGTCGGCTTGAGGACGCGGCGGATTTCCTCGAACAACGCGACCAGCACCGCCAGGTGCTCGCCCAGCGTAGGCTCGAGCCCAATCTGCCGATCGACCTTGATCGCGCCGCACTTGCCGCAGGGCGTCCTATGCGCCAGGCGCAGCTGCGCCGAATTCGTAGATACGGAGCCCGCAAGCGCCTGATGGGTATCTGATCGGCCGTCGCGAATCGTTGGCGAGCGGTGCTCGCAATTCGGGTCGCCGCCTTCCCATGTGGCCGTGCCATAGTCGCGCAGCCCCCAATACGGCGGCGAAGTCACTACGCAGTCGACGGAGTCGGCCATCATGGTCCGCAGTACATCGATGCAATCGCCGATGTGCAGCGTCACACGCCCATTGAGGAATGCCCGCTTCATCACTCGCCGCCCTCCTGCTCGCAGGGCGCGTTTTTGCCGCCGCCAAAGACGTATTCGCGCCAGGGCGTCCAGCACCAGTTACCGTCACGGTTGCGCAGGACCCCCCACTTGCGGCTCGCCCGCTTCATGCCGCCACCCGCACGCGCAAGGTGAGGTGGCGCCGGCAATAGCGCGTGCCAATAGGATCGGTCGCCCGTTCGGCACCGCAGACCGGCATGTCGGGACCGTCGGGATCGAATGGCGCGCAGGCATAGTGCAGGCAGCGATCAGTCATGATGGCCTGCAGGAAGGTGATCGGCAGCGGCGCCGGGAGGTTCGCCACGGGCTCCGGCTTCGGCTGGATAACTGCGGGCGCGATCGGCGGCGGCGCGATGATCCTGGCGCGCGGCGGCAAGGCAGGCCGATCGAGCTTGATCTCAGCCGGCGGCGCAGTGCGGCCGCGCGCATTGTTTCGAGGCTTCCCCTGCAGGCTGCCATAGGCACCCTTGCCGCGCTTCAGCATGCCGATGACGGCGTTGCGGCTCTTGCCCGGCAAATGCGAGGCGATCTGCCCGGCGCTCAAGCCCTGTTCGGCGAGCGACTTCAGGCAGTCGAGTTCTTCGGCGGTCCAGCTCATGCGGCACCGCCCGACAGCTTGTTGACGACCCGGTAGAGCGAAGCCTTGGCCTCGACTACCTCCTTCATCACGCTCTGCCGGTCGGCGGCATCGAGTTTTTTGCCGCTGGCAAGCAAGGTGAGGAGAAGCGTGACGACCTCGCTGGTCTCCTTGGCCACCGACTGCGCATCGGCGACCGTCAACTGGTGGGCATCGTCGGCGTCGCCGGTCGGCACCAGCCGGTAGCCGAGCATCGCGGCCGCGCCGCCGATCAGCGTCGGCGCGTCGGCAAAGCGATCGAGCTCGACGGCGACGTCGAGCGGGATGAAGTGATCGGGGAAGGAGATGCTGCCATATTTCGACAGCACGGCCTTCTCCACGCGGGTCACGGGCGAGAACGCGTCGCCGCCGTTGACGCCGGCAAGGACGGTCCTGGTCAGGCCTTTCAGGTGGCGCCGCTCGGCGTCGGTTGTCAGGCGCGGGATGGCGCGGATATCGTCGGCGTCTGCCATAGCGACCTTCGGGCAAGGCTTCGCCGGTCAAGGAAACAATCGCGAAAATTGTTTCCGTGATCAGCCAGCGGTTTTAGGGTTCAGATCGCGGGCATGAAAACCCGCGCTTCAAATCAGACGGTCAATCGGGCGGCCCCCGGGAGAGCAGCCGCAAGCAGCCTGCCCTCCCGGGTCCTCTCTTCGCTCGGGGTGTATTGGTTGCAGGGGCGGGATTTGAACCCGCGACCTCCTGGTTATGAGCCAGGCGAGCTGCCGCTGCTCTACCCTGACAGGTCAACGGAGGAAGGTTCAGGACGCGCCGCGCCTCCTCGCGCAGCAGACGCGCGCAGAAATCGATCGGATGCTCGCCGGCGAAGGCCGAGAGCAGCTTCAACAGCCGCACGCTGTCCCCGCCGAGCCGGCGACGGTCGTCGGCCGGAGGCTGCAGGAAGGTCAGTGAAGGCGAGCAGATCACTCTCGTCATCGCGCCACCTCGCAATGGCCGGCCCCGGCTTGGGAGGGTGCGGGACCGGCCGGCAGAACAGGACCGCCGTTGCGAAGCTGGCGCAGCAGGATAAGCGCCGGACCTTTGGTCGGCGGTTCGCTCTCCCATTTCGACACGGTCGAGCGGTCGGTGTCGCAGTAGTCAGCAAGCTGCTGCTGCGTCCACCCTAGCCTTTCGCGAAGCGCGGCCACGTCGATGCGATCTTCGAACATACCGTCAGTGTGAGAAAGTCACATCAATCTGTCAAGCAGAAACTCACACTGAAATGTGAAAAACTCACGCTATGGATATTACCCGGATTGATGAGCAGGCCGCACGATTGCGCCAGGTGCGCGAGCTGCGCGGCTTCAAGACTGCCAAGGAAGCCGCTGAGCGATTCCATTGGAACTATAACACCTATTCCCAGCACGAACGCGGGCAATCCGCCATCACGCGTGCCGCCAAGGAATACGCCAAGGCCTTCAAGGTTCACGAAGGCTGGCTTCTGACCGGGGAAGGCGAAGGCCCGGCCGGCACTGACAGGCGAACGGTCAAGCTTATGGGCTATGTCGGCGCCGGTGCCGAAGTCGAACCTGACTTCGAACAGGTGCCCGAAGAAGGGCTTGAAACCATTGAGGTTCCTTTTCCCTTGCCCGACGAGATGATAGCGCTTGGCGTGCGCGGCGATTCGATGCTGCCGGTCTACAAGAACGGGTCAGTCATCATCGTCTACAAAGAACAGCAGAGGCCCCTCGAAGCATTCTTCGGCGAGGAAGCCGCAGTGCGCACGGCCGACGGCCGCCGCTTCCTGAAAACGATCATGCGCGGCGCGAACGGCGTGAACCTTTTGTCCTGGAATGCGGCACCGATCGAGAACGTGATCCTGGAATGGGTCGGCGAGATTTTTGCGGTGCTGCCGCCGCTCGCCTTCAAGAAGGTCAACAGGCAAGGTCCGTTGCGCCTCAAAACTGCTTAATGTGACTTTCTCACATTGCTGCTTGACACTTTAATGTGAGTAATTCACACTCCATCGACTTTTCAGCCGATGGAGCACTTCATGTCATTCCCGGACAAGCAGGCTGGGGGCTTTGCTGCCCGAGGGTCCGAACAGTCGGTCCGCCTGCGCGCAGGCCATTCCGGCGGGCTTGGTGCCCCACTCGGCGAACGCTTTGCGTTGGAAGAACCCAGCTTCGCTGATCACGCCATCGTCGATGTTCACGCCGGCCGCGCCAGCATAGAAAGTCATGGCTGCGTCGCTGAACTTCAGCGCCGGACACATCTCCCCAAACGCGGCGGCTTCGCCATAAACTTCCGCGACCCGGTCGAAAGAGTCATCTGCACGCGCGATCCCGGCCCAAGCCGTTACGAGCGCCGTCGCCAGCATCAGTCGCTTCATGTCGCACCCCCGCGCAATCTCGGCGTGATCGAAGGCGAGCGCCTTCAAAGGGCGCGAGGCTATCACGAGCAGGCGACGATGGCCAAGAATCTGGCCTCTCTCGCTGCTGTCGCTTCCGTCCTGTTCTGCGCCGCAGTCATCGCCGGAGCCCTCTGACCGGCTCTCGGCCGGTCTCCATTCCATTCGCCAAGGAGGCCTGAACCAATGCTCGATTATCATCGCCCGACTACGCAGGCTCGCCCTGTCCTGCCCGAGGGCGGCACAGATACACATCCGCGCTGCCTGGAGATGGCAGAAGCCATGCGCGAGCTATTTGCTGTCGGCGGCGGCGTGCGCTTCGCTGACCTGATCCGCGCCGGCTTCACCTCGGCCGAGATCGTCGAGTTCAAGGAAGACGCCGGCAAGCTCGCCACCGAGCTCTCGACCCGGCACGTCTCCATCCGCCCCGACCTGATGGCGGACATCATCGAGAAGGCGCGGCAAGCCATGCCGAACCGGCTGCCGCTGCCGCGCGACACGACGGAAACGCAGGCGCTCGTCATCGCCTGGGGAAAGTACTGCGCCGCCCGCGCGGCGCTGATTGTGGACCCGTGGTCCAGCCAGCGCGAGCGATGCCTCACCGTCCTCTCCGCCTATCTCGACAAGCTGCCGATCTTCCCGACCGCCCGCAAGGCGGTGCTGGCGGCCGTCGACGAAACGCTGCCGCGGGTGACCCAGTGAACCAGGCCCTTTCCCCGCGAGACGCAAGACGGCTTGAGCAGCAGCGCGCGGCCAAGACCAAGCCGGCAGCCGTCATTCCTGCCTTCCGCCCGGACGGCAAGGCCTTCGACCTGGTCAATCCGACCGCCGAAGACATCGACTTCGCCGACATGGCCAACGCGCTGTCGAAGATCGCGCGCTTCAACGGCATCTATCGCTGCCCGGCCTATGTCGTCGGGCAGCATTCCGTTATGGGCGCCGACGCGCTGTTTCGCGAGAGGGCGACAGCGTGCTCGCCGGCTACTTCCTGCTTCATGACGGACGCGAATACCCGTTTGGCGACGTCACGCGGCCGGCCGTCGACGTCATCCAATACCACGTGGCGAAGCTCGCCGTCAGCGCCGGCCTCAACCGACCAGACTTCATCGAAAAACTGGTGCGTCGCGCCATTGAGGAAGCAGGGCGCACCCTCGACCTGGCGATCTACGCGGCGGCCCAGTTGCCCGACATTGAGCGCATGCCGATCTATGTCCGGCAGGTGCGAGAGATGGATAATCGCATGCTGGTCGCCGAGGCATTGGCGCTGTTTGGCCAGAATGCCGACCGGCGATGCCTGCCCAAGCTCGACCTGCCGCCGCCACGTCTGGCCCAACCGATCGAGCCTTGGGGCGCGATGAAAGCCGAGATCGCCTTCATCGACCGCCTCGAGCGGTATCTCGGCATCGTCGTGAGGCCCGCATGAGCGATCTCGAAAGCCTCCGCGCTGCGCGTGCGCGCCTGGTCGAAGGCGAGCCGATCCGCATCCTGATCGGCCACGTCATGCACAGGTCGGTCGAGATCAGGCCGGCAGCGGGCTTTATGGCCAGCCTGCGCGCCGCCTTCCTCTGCGACATCGACGAGGCGATCGCCGTGCTGACGCCTCCGCCAGATCCTGCCGCCCCGGCCGGTGCGCTTCCCTCTTCCGATGAAAGGACCGCCTGACATGGCCGGCAGCGTCAACAAGGTCATCCTCGTCGGCAACCTCGGCGCCGATCCCGAAATCCGCCGCATGAACAGCGGAGACCCGGTGGTCAACTTCCGCATCGCGACGTCCGAAAGCTGGCGCGACAAGAACACCGGCGAGCGAAAGGAAAAGACCGAGTGGCACACAGTGGTCGTGTTCAACGCGGCGCTTGCCAAGCTCGCGGAGCAGTATCTGAAGAAGGGCATGAAGGTCTACGTCGAGGGCCAGCTCTCGACCAGCAAATGGGAAGACCAGTCAGGCCAGGCCCGGTACAGCACCGAAGTCGTCCTGCAGAAGTTCCGCGGCGAAATCCAGATGCTCGACAAGGCCGAGCATCCAGCTCGCGACCCCGGCGACTACGGCACGCAGCGCGGCGGCGGCACGTCGAACCGGCAGGAGAGCCGCGAGCAGCAATCGCCCGGCATGCGCGAAGCGCTCGACGACGAAATCCCTTTTTAGGAGGCAGATCATGGCAGCGAAGCCAAACGCGCGCTCGCTCGCGGCGAGCCAGCAGAAGCAGATCGACGCGCTCAAGGCGCGCATCACGTTCCTGCATGGCGAGCACGAGCAGACGCACCGCGAGCTGGAAGCCGCGCTGGACCGCAACGTCCGCCTGCAGGAGACCGTCAGGGTCTTGAGCGGCCTGCTCACCGATGCCGACGCCGAACTCATCACCCGTCGCCAGCGCGACGGCGAAAACATCCCCTTCTGAACCGGAGACCACGATGAAGCGCATTCGCGACGCCCAAACCATTATCGGCATGCTGGAGGGCGGCGAGGTCGCCGCGGCACTCGGCACCGAGATCACCGACACGCTGGCCAAGCTCAAGGAACTTGGCGGCGATAGGCCGAAAAGCAAGGTCAAGGGCAGCGTGTCGCTCAAGATCAACCTCGAGGTCGAGGCCGGCACCGCCACCATCACCTGCGACATCGATTCGAAGCGGCCGAAGCCGGTGCGCGGATCCTCCTTCTACTGGGTCCTCGACGACGGCTCGCTTTCGACCGAGCACCCCCAGCAGACCGACATGTTCAGCGGCCCGCGCGCGGCCGCCGATCGCCAGCAGGCCTGACCCTTCCCAAAACCCGAGAAAGGACCAAAGCAATGAATGCCAAAACCACGCCTGTCGCCGAAACGCTGGACGCCGCCCTGATCGCGCCGGCCGCAGGGCTCGACGTGAAAGCCCTGGCGCAGCTCGGCGCCGACGCCAGCGCCATCGAGATCGCCACGCTGCCCGCGCCCGAAGGCCTGGCCGGCGTGCCGAAGCAAATCCCGGTCGCGCTCATCAACGGCAAGAGCCCGGAGGCTCGCAACATCGCCGGCCTGTTCGAGAACTTCCGCCTGTTCCCGGCACGCAAGGCCGGTCAGGCGGTGGCGCAGACGCTCGAATCGTTCTGCGAACTGACGAACCGGCACAAGACTGAGAATAGCGCGATCTTCGCCGATGCCGACTGGCGGCATCCTTCGTTCACCGCCGTGATCGATTATCATCAGAAAGCCGGCACACAGGCCGCCTTCGGCAAGCACCGGGTCCACTACGCCTTCCCGCTTTCCGAGGAGTGGAAGAAGTGGATCGACATGGACGGCGAGGCGATGAAGCAGGCGGAATTCGCCTACTTCCTCGAGGACCGCGTCGCCGAGCTTTCCTCGCCGACCGAGCACGAGCGGGTCACTTTGGAGCAGCAATTCCAGACCAAGCTCGCGACGCCGGCGCAGGTGGTCGAGTTGTCGCGCGGGCTCAAGGTCAACATCGACACCAAGGTGAAGACGGCGACGACGCTGCAGAGCGGCGAAGGCCAGATCGCCTGGGAAGAGACGCACAACGACGCCGAAGGCAAGCCGCTGAAGGTGCCAGGGCTGTTCATGCTCAACATCGCGCCCTTCTTCATGGGCGACAAGGTGCGCATCCCCGTGCGTCTGCGCTATCGGCCGGCCGGCCCGATGATCATGTGGTCCTATCAGATCTACCGGCCCGACCAGGCGATCAACGAGCATGTCCGCAATGCGCTGGCCGAGGCGCGCGACAAGACCGCGCTGCCGACCTTCGAGGGCACGCCGGAGATGTCGGCGTGAGCAAGGCGGACACCATCATCCTGGCGCGGGAGGCATTGCTTCCCGCGCTGGCCTTGGTCAGCAAGGCCGTCGAACGCCGCAGCACCATCCCCGTGCTGCAGAACATGCTGCTTGCCGTGGACAGTGGGGCGGGCCGGCTGACCATCACCGGCACCGACCTGGACTGCGAGCTGCGCACCAGCGTCGATTGCCAGGCCGGCAAGGACGCATCCTTCACCCTGCCGTCCACCTTGCTGCACGACGCCGTGCGCAAGATGCCGGACGGCGCCGAGATCGCCATCCAGGCGGAAAAGGACTTCGCCACCGTCAGCGCCGGCCGCTCGAAGTTCCGCATCCAGGTGCTGCCCGCGACCGATTTCCCGGTCATGAACGAAGTCGGCTACAGCCACAGTTTCGAGGTCGAGGCGCGCATCATCAAGCGCATGCTCGACACGATCGGCTTCGCCATTTCCAGCGAGGAAACCCGCTACTATCTCAACGGCATCCACTGGCACGTCTCGTCCGGCGATACCGGTTGCGCCTTTAATGCCGTCGCGACCGACGGCCACCGGCTGGCCAAATTCGCATTTGCCGTTCCCGACGGCGCCGACGGCATGCCGGCCATCATCATCCCGCGCACCGTGGTCGCGCTGATTGACAAGCTTACCCAGAAGGCAGACGGCAAGAAATTGGCCGTGCAGGTCGCCGACACCAGGCTCAAGGTTACTTTCGGGCCGATCTCGCTGGTCACCAAGCTGATCGACGGCAATTTCCCCGACTATCAGCGCGTCATTCCGAAGGGCAACGCCAACCACTTCACCGTCGACAGGGACGCGCTTGCAAAAGCGGTGGATCGCGTGTCGACCGTGTCGAGCGGCCGCGGCAGCGCGGTGAAGTTCAACTTCGCCGGCGAGGAAGGCATGCTCGTGCTTTCCACCAACAACCCCGATGCCGGCAGCGCCAACGACGAGGTGTCGATCGAGAATGCCGAAGGCTCGGCCGTCGAGATCGGCTTCAACGGGAAATACTGCCTCGACATGCTGGGCGCCGCCGAAGGCAAGCGTCTGACCTTCAGCCTGGGCGACGCCGGCTCGCCGGCGCTGGTCCAGCGGGAGGATGTCGGCGAGGTCGACATCAAGCCGCTGTTCGTCCTGATGCCGATGAGAGTTTCCTGATGAAAAAATCAATGGCTGACGAGATCAGAACCGTCGCTGCCGTTGTCTATCCGGTGAGGCAACGTTTGTTCTTTTGCGAAACGATGGCCTCTCATAGGGAACACGTTTGCCAACAAGCCACGCCAAAAGCCTATTTTGTAACGGTGCTGAGACGCTGCTTTTTCGTCATAAAATGCATTGACTGCATTATTGAATGCTATCGCCTGTGCCGCCCGATAACCAGGCGGCGCGTCAGCACAGATGCGGATCACTCCGGCACGCGCGCGCCGCAAGCTCTCTTCAGTGTCGGTGTGCTCCTCAAGCCCCGCCCTAATCATCTGCAGACGAGATCGCAACGCACGATGGTCGCGTGCGGCGCCGGCAGGGTCCATAACCAACAGGAGAACGCCCGCCAATGCAGACGCGCTGACAAGCCACACCGCCAAGCCCGGGACCCAGCTCAACATGGCGGCCGCAGCACTCGTGCCCAGGAACACTTGTACGCCTGTAAGCACTCTATTGAGACGTGCGAAATACTGCTCCCGGATCGCTTGGTAAGCAATCTCAGATGCCAGGTCGAAACGGACGTTATGCGCGAAAGTTCTTATCGACGCGTCGGCGGCGGAGGTGGAGGCGCGAAGCTCGTGTCCGACTTTTGCCCGAAGTCTCCTGGGGGTTGTCTTGGCGGCGGAGGCGCCGGCCTCGGTGGCGGGGGTGGAGGG